>JADFDR010000229.1 GCA_018262735.1 Geobacter sp. | reverse complement strand
AGCAAAGATGGAACCGTCACACCCCGAGCCTCCGCACAACTCCGATGCAAACCCCAAGGCAAGCCCAAATCCGTCGGTGTCGTCGGTGTCGTCGGTGCCAGCTTCACGCACTCCGACGAAAACGCAAAGCTCCACGCAAGCCTCGACAAGGCCGTCAATTTATTCCACTTCCGATGCAAGTTCCACAACCGCAGCACGAGTCGCGCCGCCGCACCCTGCACTCGATCACTCCTCGAGTGCCAACACGGCGTACGCCACAACGCTTCGCTTCGACGCGCTGCTGCTCCAATGCGAAAAATCGCGTATCGCAGATCTCACTTTCGACGAGTTGCGCGAGCTTGGCTGGCTGTATCGACATCACACAGCGCTACTTGCACGCGAGCGCGAACGCGCGGAAGACCCAGATCGCATCCGCACGCTCAATGCGCTCTGCGTCCGCGCCTACAGCATCTTGTATATCCCCGCCGCAAAGTCACACGACACGCAAACAAGTTTTCTGACACTGATTCGTGTCACGCTCGGCAAAACGTGGCGTGCACAAATCGCTGCGTGGTGTCTGCTCTTGATGGGAATCTCCGTGGGTGCTCTTCTCGTGCGAACCGAACCGGATGCGGTGTATGCCTTGATTCCCGAAACCATGGGCTATTCGTCGGGGCATCTCGATCGCCTCGTGGCTTCGCCCGAAGCGCGCGCTCAATTTCTCAAGCGCGAAACCACACCCGTTTCGCAAAATCTCGTCTTTGGTTCCTGGCTTTTTTCCAATAACACCAAAGTGGGTCTGCTTGCTTTTGCGGCGGGGCTTCTCGCCGGCATTCCGACAATCCTTTTGCAGCTCTACAACGGCATCGTGCTCGGCGCGCTCAGCGCCGTGTTTTTGCAAGATCCGTGGCCCGTCGCCTACCTCGCGTGGATCTTGCCGCACGGCATTCCCGAACTCACCGCGATCGTCTTCTGCACCGCCGGTGGACTCTTGCTTGGCCGCGCGATCAGTGCGCCGGGGTCGCAAGGGCGCAAGCGCGCTCTGCGCGAAGCGATCGATCCTGCGTTGCTCTTGCTCGCGGCCGCGGTGCCTCTCTTTTTTCTTGCCGCGTTGATCGAGAGTTTCGTGCGCGAGTCTTCGCTCGGGCATGCACCGCGTTTTGCGATCGCAGCGTTCAACCTCGCCTTGATCGTCACCCTGCTCTACTTCGCACGACGCTATGCGACTTCACGCAGAATCGTTCCGCACTGGCTGAAGACACCAACGAAAATCGCCTGAAGCGCCTCTGCTCCATTCCACTTCCTGAATGCAAACTGCATTTTCACCGACGGAAAGCGTCAATCCTACTTTGCGAAAGTATTGCCCAAAGTGGAATGGACCCGAATCTCGCAAAAGGAGATCTCTCTCCTGCTAACGCGCAGGCGACTGACGCAGCGTGAGATAGCGATTTAAAACGGACGTCGTGATTGCATTCGGAAAAAGATCGAGCGTGTGCAAGCCTGCTTGGCGCAAGCGACCAAGCGTCGTCTCACGTTCTTGGAGAAGCTCATTCACCGCCAGGCGCCGATAGAAATCCAGCTCGGCTTCGTCGGTGATGTGGATCCCTCGCCGGTCTGCAGATGGACGCTCCGGCGCATCCAACACTTGGTACGCAAGATCACGAATGGCAACGAGCAAAACGCGATGCCGACGCGCCAGCACCATGAGCGGCCGCGCAAAGCGCATCGAATCGGCTTCGACGAAATCTGTCAAAATCACGATCAAGCTTCGATGCCGTTCACGCACGGCGATGTGACGCGCGAGCTCTTCAAAATCCGCCTCGACCATTCGTGGCTGCAAGGGGCGAAGAAAATTGATGAAGAGCCCAAGATCGCGTTGATGCTTTCGAGCCGTCACCATACCGTGTACATCGCGATCGAATGCAACCATGCTTACGCGATCCCCGGAGTGCAACGCGGCATACGAAAGCGCCAGCGCAGCATCGATCGCATAATCGAGCTTCGTGCGCCCCTCGAAACGCCCACCCATCAGACGACTCGAATCGACGGCGACAAGCACTTTGTGGTTGCGCTCGCTTTGATAGAGTCGCGTGATCGCACGGCCCCGGCGCGCCGTCGCGAGCCAATCGATACGACGCGGATCATCGCCAATCACATAGTCGCGCAAACTCTCAAACTCCGCGCCTTCGCCACGACGACGCACGATTTTCACGCCGAGCATTGCATAGATTTTTTTCGGATGAAGCGCCTCGGCGCAGAGAAACGCAGAAGTGTCGGGATACACCGAAGCGATGTCAGAAACTTGCTCAACGCTCCGACGGCGCAAGAACCCGAGTGGCGAGCGCTGCAACACCGTCAACGGCCCAAAACCGCGATCTCCACGCACGCGCGGACAAATGCGGTAGCGCAAAGTCTGCGTGGAACGTGCAGCCATTTGCACCGACGGAAACGACGTGTCACCCGGATCGAGATCTTGCGGAGCCTCTTCGACGATCTCCGCAAAAACATCTTGTGCAGCACGATTCTCGACGACAATGCGCAC
>JADFDR010000228.1 GCA_018262735.1 Geobacter sp. | reverse complement strand
ATCTTGATCGAACGTGCAAACGAGGACATCGACACGGTACTTCCAGGCTACACACATTTGCAACGCGCCCAGCCCGTGCGCCTTGCGCATCACTGGCTTGCCTATGTCGAGATGTTCTCGCGCGATGCGTCGCGCTTTGCGTCGCTGCACGCACGGCTCGATCGCTGCCCGCTCGGTGCCGGAGCACTCGCCGGTTCGACGCTGCCTCTCGACCGAAAACACACAGCCCGAAGCCTCGGCTTTGCCGGCCCGACACGAAACAGCCTCGACACGGTGGCGTCTCGCGATCTTGCCCTCGAGTTTCTGTCGACGGCGGCGATCTGCGCGGTGCACCTCTCGCGAATGGCCGAAGAACTCGTGCTCTGGTCGGGTGCCGAGTTTGGATTTGTTGAACTTGCTGACGCGTACTCGACAGGCTCAAGTCTGATGCCGCAGAAAAAAAATCCCGACGTGCCAGAACTCGTGCGCGGCAAAACCGGTCGCATGATTGGCAATTTGGTTGCACTACTCACCGTCATGAAAGGCCTTCCCCTCGCGTACAACCGCGACATGCAGGAAGACAAAGAACCGATCTTTGATTCCGCGCAAACTTTGCACGACAGCCTCGAAGTCATGAGTGGTGCCGTCGCAACGCTTCACGTTCGCACGGAACGAATGCTCGAAGCGGCGCAAGATCCGATGCTCCTTGCCACAGACCTGGCCGAAGCACTCGTACGCGCCGGGGTGCCGTTTCGCGAAGCGCACGAAGCAGTCGGAAAACTCGTTGCGCACTGCGTTTCGAAGAATGTCGACTTGCGCTCGCTTACGCGCGCGGATCTGCAAACCTTCCATACGGCGTTTCCGGCGAGCGCCTCCGAACTCACAAGTTTGGAACGCGCGCTCGAAGAGCGGAAACTGATCGGCGGCACGGCACGCACAACGGTTCTTGAAGCCTTACGCGAAGCAACGCAATCCCTCGATCGCGAGGAAAGTGCACTCAAAGCGACACTGGAGATGAAATGATCTGCAAACTACAAAAAACTTTGTCACGCCAAGAGCGACACGTCCGATGCAAAACGCGGGGGGAGCAAACGCACCTTTCGAAATCCACCGCTCGCGCGCGTATCGGCTCGTCGCTTCTGATGTTCCTGATCGTATCTTTTCTGTGTATCTCGTGCGGAAAATACGGTCCGCCCGTGCGCAGCCTTCCTCCGAGCAATGCTCCTGCACCCAAGGCGCAGCCCCAAGCTCCGACGGAAACACCGCCCGCGTCCGATTCGAACGCAGCGGCTCCGCTCGCACCCGAGACTCCATCCACAGAAAACCCTGCACCTTGAACCGCAGATTTTTCTGCTGATTTCCCCCTTGTCCTAAGGAACACAAACAAGTGACGGATTTCTTTTCTCGCCGCAATTTGTCGTCGGGCGCTGTGCAACCCGTCGCACAAACGGGGGAACTCTTCATCGAAGACGTTTCCGTCGCAGAAATCATCGCGCGCGTCGGCACACCGACTTATCTCTACAGCGCGAGTGCGCTACGCGACACGTTCTTGAGCCTGGATCGCGCCTTTGGCAGCACGCGCCATACGCTTTGTTATGCGATCAAGGCAAACATGAATCTCGCCGTCGTGCGCACGCTCGTCGCGTGCGGAGCCGGCGTCGACGTAACTTCCGGCGGCGAGTTGTATCGCGCGCTCAAGGCAGGCGCAGATCCACACAAAATCGTGTATTCCGGTGTAGGCAAGACCGACGCAGAAATCGACTTTGCGCTCCAAACCGAAATCAAGATGTTCAACGTCGAGTCGCGGGCCGAACTGGCAAACATCGCGACGCGTGCGGCGGCTCTCGGCAAAACGGCTGCCATCGCCTTCCGCGTCAATCCCGACGTCGATCCCGAAACCCATCCTTACATCGCAACGGGGCTTCGCACCTCAAAGTTTGGCATCCCGATCGACGAAGCACTCGACGCTTACGCCGAAGCGAAGACACTTCCTCACATTCGCGTACTCGGCGTCGATTGCCACATCGGCTCACAACTCACGAAAGTGCAACCGTTCCTCGATGCGCTTGCACGCGTGCGCGCGCTCGTCCTCGCGCTGCGTGCTGCCGGTCACACGATCGAAGTCATCGACGTCGGTGGCGGACTTGGCGTTCGCTATCGCGACGAGGAACCGCCGACCCTGCAGCAATATGCCGATGCGATCGTTCGCTCCGTCGGAGATCTCGACTGCGAAATCGTTTGCGAGCCCGGCCGCTCGCTCACCGCCAACGCCGGCATTCTGGTGACGCGCGTGCTGTATCAAAAACGCAACCAGGACAAACACTTCGTCGTGGTGGACGCCGCGATGAACGATCTCGTACGTCCATCTCTCTACCAGGCCTATCAGCGCATCGAGCCAGTTGCGACACATCATACGCAATCTTGTGTTGTCGATGTCGTCGGTCCGATTTGCGAGTCGGGCGATTTTCTCGCCAAGGAGCGCGAGCTTCCGTGTGTCGAGCGCGGCGACTTGCTCGCCGTGTTCTCGGCGGGCGCGTATGGCTTTGCGAT
>JADFDR010000227.1 GCA_018262735.1 Geobacter sp. | reverse complement strand
TGGAAAAACTACATCGCCGTCGATCCAAACGCTTGCCATGGTGCGCCGTGCATTCGCGACACGAGAATTTTGGTCTCGGTGGTGCTCGACAACTTGGCTGCCGGCCTGAGTCCGGAAGAACTCCTTCGCAGCTACCCC
Source organism: Geobacter sp. (assembly GCA_018262735.1). Classification (GTDB taxonomy): domain Bacteria; phylum Myxococcota_A; class UBA9160; order UBA9160; family JADFDR01; genus JADFDR01. The sequence continues at coordinate 2,392 of JADFDR010000227.1, read as the reverse complement.
GCCCTCACTCCCGAAGCCATCCAGGCCGCAATCGCCTATGCTGCTGACCTCGCCCGAGAACGCGTCACGGGACTCCCGGCCGCGTGAGTTACACAATGAAGTTTAAAGTCGACGAAAGCCGGATCCGCGTTCGCGGATGAACCATGTCTTGCTTGGGTTTATCGGGTTAGCGCGCTGCCTTTCCTAGGCTGCGGTTTTCAGCCTTTTGCACGCGAGAACCACCCCATTACAGCCCTTCGTGGCATTTAGTCTTGCTTGCACCTTTCCGATATAGCCTTTGCGTTGGGGGACGCGGGGGCAAATCAAGAAAACCAAAACTCGGGGGATACGAGCGCATGGAACCGAAAAAGTGCAGCGATTGCGGACGAATGTTTGCGGGCTCGATGACGGATTGCCCGTTCTGCGGGAAAAAGGGCCAAGGAACCGCAGCGGTCGATCCGCGCGCCGGGCTCGTCTTTTGCGACAAATGCAAACTTCCCTATAAGAGCGCGGATCATCCTGGCGGCTGCCCGGTGTGCAAGCGCTCTCCGAATATCGCCGCCGCACAAGCCAAGCAGACGCGCGTCGAAGAAGAAAAAGCGCGCAAACTCAAACTCGCCACCACATCGACTCCGACGGAAAACGCGATCGGGGTCGTGGCCGTTGTAGTCCTTCTGATCTGCATCGCTCTGCCGATGATCGGCATGACGAATTACACTATTTTGGATATGGGTGCGCTTCCCTGGCTTTGCGCCGCCGTCGCACTGCTGCCCGCGCTGCTCCTCACGCGCGCCTTCCTTCGCAACTATGGCGAAAAAACGCAGGCGCAGTTCGAGGTCTATCAAAACTGGTATCCGATCCTTGGCGGTGTCATCGGAACCAGCGCGGCCGTGCAAGGCGGCGCGCTCGGTGGAATGCTCGGCGCGATGCTGGGCGTAGGTCTTGGCCTCACCATGCGCACCAAGATCGGACTCTGGATCGTCGTCGCGCTCATGACCGAGCTCCCGATCACGGGCGCACTCTTTGGCGCCGTTTTGATCCTCAACGCGTCTTCCGTCGGTGAATCCAGCACGATCGAATGTGGCAGCATGGGCGAAGGCAAACAATTTGCACGCGGTACGCGCTTCGAATACGCCTGCCAACTCCCGGACGGCAGCGTCGTCGGCGACTCGCTCTTCGTCGAGAACGGCACCGCCAGCACACCGCCCGAAGAACCCTACACCATCGAGGTTCGGCAAGGCGCCCTCGGCTTCTGGGTCAAACCTTCGCATCCGGAAGGCGAGTAAGCCGGCGCGGCGCCAGGGCAATTTGGCACAAGAAGAAAAGTGGTTACAAAAAATCCGGGCTCGTGCCCGCACGCACACGGTGAAAACGCGCTGAAAAGTGTTGGACGAGTTGCTCGGCTTCGGCGAAGCAGATAAGCTGCCTCAATCAGCACGAGCAACTCGGATCCACCCACAGTCAATGCAATCCGGAAGATTGACAATGCGTTGATCCGGGGTGCAGCCCCAAGCATTGAGGTGCGCCATGGCCACACCGAAACAAGCCGCAAAACAGTTGATTGAGCACTTACCCGAACATGCCTCGTGGGACGACATCATGTACGAGCTGTATGTGAAGCAAAAAATCGAAGCGGGCTTGAGAGCGGTAGCTGAGGGGCGCACCGTTGCGCACGAGGACGTCAAACGTCGGTTAATGGCCAAGAAACAATGCGCTTGAAAATCCGCTGGTCGGACATCGCCGAAGCGGATCTCGACCAACTCTACGACTACATCGCCCGCGACGTTCCCTACTACGCCGAGCAGTTCGTCGATCGCCTGATCGAGGCCGTCGGTGTGTTGCAAGATTATCCCAAGATCGGCCGGCAGGTGCCGGAAGCGGAAGGCCGCGAGGATGTGCGCGAGCTGATCTTTCAGAGCTACCGCGTCTCCATGCTCGCTAGTGGGTCACTTTTACATGCTCGCGGACAGCGCCTCAAGGTTCCCGTGCCCGTCGTAAGAATGTGTCACCACTTCGCCGTCCGGATACGTGAGCTGCGCAATGCGCTTCCCCGCGTCGTACGCAAACTTCTCCGTCTCGCACTTGCCGTCTACGCAGCGAATCGCCTGCGTCTCCTCGCCAAGCGCGTTCCAGCTGTGGAACTCTTTGCCGCCCGAACGGCCATAGAGCACCGCCGTGAGATTGCCCTTCGCCGCGCCAAAGCCTGCGACACCGTTGGTTGTTACTTGGCTTGCGGTCGTCCCGGGGATCATTGCTGTTTTGAGTTTAGAAACGTCGCGATGCGCAAATCATGTATCACTACATAGTCTGCAACGGCAAAAACATCTTTCAAAATCGGATGCGCCAAAGCTTCTGCCCGAGAAACCATCTCTCCAAACAAAGCAGTTTTTCTCCAAGGAGATTCTTCTGGACT
>JADFDR010000226.1 GCA_018262735.1 Geobacter sp. | reverse complement strand
TCCGTACCTGCGGCTTTTGCGCGTGCACCGAGTGCAATCACCACGTCGGGACCCAAGCGAAAGCGAAAATAATTGGATTGCCGGTACTCGGCGGGGCCAAAGACGGCGTATGGCGGATGATGCAGCGAAACGACGACTTCCGTCGCAGAAACCGGCAATTGCTTGCCGGCGCGCAGGAAGATCGGTACGCCCGCCCAGCGCCACGAGTCGATGTGGAGCTGCATCGATGCAAAAGTTTCGACTTGCGATTGCGGATCCACGTTGGGTTCGTCGCGGTAGCCGCGATATTGACCACGCACGAGACTTTGTCCGGTGAGTGGGCGAATCGCTTTCAACGCTTTGACTTGTTCATCGCGTACGGCTTCGGGATCTGGCGAGACGGGAGCTTCCATCGTGAGAAGCGCCACGATTTGCAAAAGATGATTTTGCACGACGTCGCGAATCGCGCCGAGTTCTTCGTAGAGTTTGCCGCGTCCCTCGACACCAAAGCGTTCTGCCATCGTGATTTGAATGCTCTTCACATAGTTGCGATTCCAGATCGGCTCGACGAAGGAATTGGCGAAGCGGAAGTAGAGCAAGTTTTGAATCGGTTCTTTGCCCATGAAGTGATCGATGCGAAAGATGTCTTCTTCGCGAAAGAATCGATGGAGCGTTTGATTGAGTTCGCGTGCAGAAGCAAGGTCGCGTCCGAATGGTTTTTCGAGAACGACGCGCGCGCCGGTTGTGCGATGCGCTTTGGCTAGCCCTTCGACGACGACGGCAAACATGCTCGGCGGAATCGCGAGATAGTGCAGCGCGTGTTGCGACGGGCCGAGTGCAGCGTGCAGGTTGTCGAATGTCACCGGATCGCGATAGTCGCCGTCGACATAGTCGAGACGTTCCATCAATGCCTGGATCACCGACGGATCGGGTGTTTTTTCTTTGGTGACGATGCTCTCGCGAACGTAGGCGCGAAACTGATCGAGATTCCAGCCCGAGCGTCCGACACCGATGACCGGAATGTCGAGCGCGCCGCACGCGCAAAGGCGATAGATCGAGGAGTAAAGCTTGCGGCGTGCGAGATCGCCGGTGGCACCAAACAAGACCAATGCGTCGGATTGAACGGCCATGGCGCGAACCCCCTGTGGAGAAAAGCAGTGTACCGGTTTTGCGACGAGAACGCATTGCGCTTTGCGTTTTCAATCGGCACGATGAAGCGCTCAAGGACGGCGCGGAAACGTGCATTGCAAACGCGCATCGCAGACCCACACTGCTTCGGGAGCCTCTGATCCATTTCGTTTTTCGAGTCCCTTCGCAAACCAGGGCTGATGTTTTCCGTCGGTGGAAAATCAATCGCATGGATAAAGCGGAATGAATCCGAGGCTTCTCAGGCGTAACCAAGGAGCGAGATTGCAGCCTCTTTCTTTTTTCTCGAACTCAGCGAACTCCGCGTTGGGATCGCACTCGACGCACGAGTTGCATGCATGGTGGGATGCCGCAACGATCGCCATGGGTCACGTTGCGCGTTGGCAAATCGGTCCGCGCAAACTTTGGATCCAGCGCTTGCCCGGCGAGTGGCGAATCGCGCAAGGCGATGGCGATTTGGATAGCGCGGATGCCGCCTTGGAAGTGGCCGCTCCGGCGGAGGCTGTCGAGTTTGCCGCTGTGGCGCGAATCAAACGGTTTTGTTCCAAGAGCGATAGCGAGCAGATTCGAGTGCGCCCGCTGTCGGCCGATCGTCCGATCGTAACACGCCCAAGTGTCGAGTTGTATTTGCCTCCCGGAGAAAAGGTGACGCTCTTCGTGGGGCTTCCGCTGTGGTTTGCGGTGGAGACCGTCGATCCTGCACAGCGGCTTCTTGACACAAATTTGTTTCGTCCTTCGGATACTTGGTTTGGTCCCGTCGGCGAGGAGGGCGAGCTTTGCTATGCGAGTCGTACCTACGGCCGCTTTCGGCTCGAGGACGTTCCGCGATGGCCGCATCGCGCATGCACGGCAGTGCAAATTTTGAACGGTGCCGATGACACCTTGCACGTCGAACGCTTGAGGATTCCTGCGCCGTATCTTGCGCTGTATGCCGGCGCAGATGGTCGCATCTGGACGCAAGACGTTGTGCTCGAACGGCGCGAGGGTGGCAGTGGTTTTGTGCAGCTCGAAATGCAATGCCGCGCGCCGAGTTTTGCGCCGGGGGCGAAATGGCTGGCCGATGCACGCATCCCGACACATTCGGGTGTCGTGTCGCGCGCTTTCGCTTCTTTGCTCGCAGGGATTTGAGGTCGATTCGGGATGGATGATTGGCGTGCGATACTTAACGATCTGATGACGATGCATCGGGTGCGCGATGGCATCCTGGCGGCACTGATCTTGTTCGCAGGATGGGGGATGGTGCGTTTGGTGGAGCGTCGTCTGCCGCGAACGCGATTGAGCGCGCAACACCAATTCGTGTTCCATCGAGTTTTGAAATACGTAGTCTTCTTTCTCTCTGCCGCGTTTGCGTTGCGTGTGCTGGGTGTCGATCTTGGCGTGCTTCTCGGCGCGGCGGGAATTTTGACCGTGGCG
>JADFDR010000225.1 GCA_018262735.1 Geobacter sp. | reverse complement strand
CTTGAGCCGCCCGCGCCATTTCGGACGCGAGAGAAGCGTGTGTGCGGATCGAGCCAACCATGTAGCCACCGCCGTGGAAGTAGAGAATCGTGCGTTGCTCTGGAATCGCGTTCTCGTCGGTTGCGGGCACACAAACCCACTCTGCGGCTACACCGTTTATATCGAGAGGTGTGCGCATCGTGCCCTGCGCGAGAGGAAATTTCTGCGCCATCGCTTCGAATCCTTCGCGCAGTTTGCTCGCTTCAGTGTTGTGTAGGTTCTGCGGAGGCATGCTGCGTAGGATGTTCAAGAGGGTCTGTAGTTGTTCGCTTGCGATGGGCTTTCTCCAGGCTCGGAAGGAGGTTGCTTAGTTTGCATCGGAAGGAGCGTCAAGAGAATAGATTTTTTTGAGGACGACGATGTGCTTCGTCGGTATTGCGATCCCGAAAGCCCGAAAGCGATCGCAATGAATCCCCGAACCAGTCCTCGATTACTGCACGGTGCTGTGAGGGAATTCGGTTTGAATCACAGGATTTTCAACTGCGAATTTTTCAGCAATGAAACGTGCCTCTTTTTCGCGTTGCTTGGCGTCGAGGGCGAAGTGACTTTCGAGAAAGCCGAGCACGGCGAGCTTGGTTAGCGTCTGTTGTTGATCGGGTTTGATCGCCCTCGGAAGTGGGCCTTCGCAGGGCATCCACTGCGGCGGATCGACGATTCCATTTTCGACGCCGCCAAGCGGTTTGAGAAAATCTGCGTTGCGCGGCAGATATTTTTTGACTGCGGCGCATCCGACGCGGTCCGAGTTTTCGAGGAAACGCATGAAGGGATCGGCAGGACCGGCAAATCCCATATGCGTGCCACCGTCGATCGTAAGGAGCGTGCTGAGCGGCGCGCGTTCGAGCAGAGTGCGCGCGTTTTGTTCGTACGACACGATGGCGTCGCTGCTGCCCGCGATCATGAGAAACGGAACCGAAGCGGATTCGTAAAATTTGGGTCCGAACATCGCAGCCGGTCCAGCGATGGAAATAGCGACGGCGATTCGCGGATCGCGCAACGTCGGATGATACGCGGCGAGCGTCGAAGTTAGACCTCCGAGGGAAAGGCCCGCGACGGCGATGCGCTGTGCGTCGATACGTTGGTAAAGCGCGTGCGAAGGGTCGGCATTCCAGGCAAGTGCCGTATCGATGAGAAAGCGAATATCGCCGGGCTGATTCGCAAGATCGACGAACGAGGGTCCGCCCGGGCTGAAGAAGTTTGTTAGCGGGTAGTCCGCAGCAATCACGACATAACCATGCGCTGCAAGAAATTCCGCAAGATATTTTCCTTCCGACCGCATCGACATGAAGCCGTGGCTATAGATGACGAGCGGGAACGAAGCAACGTCGTTCGTGTTTTCCTCTTTCGTCGGAGATGCGGGATACCAGATCGAAATTTTGAGTTTGCGTTGTTTGGCTCCGGGAAAACTTCCGTTTGCCGGAGTGACCCGCGAAGTGTCGATGAGTGTGAGGGATTCGGTGTGGACGGAGAAAGAGGCCGTCATGTGGTCGCGGCTTTCGACACCGTTTAGTGTAAATGAGGCAGGTTGCAGGAGGAGCAAAGCCGCACCGAGTATGCCGATCGCGAGCGCAAAGCCCAGGAGAAGTCCGAAAAGTTTGCCAAGCGTTTTCATGCGATTTGCCCTCGAGAGAAGAGTCGCGATTTATGCGTTTTGGAAGCAAGAAGAGAATGCTTCGGCTTGAATCCAAAACGGTTTTTGCGAAAGACTTGTGCTTCGATTGAATTGCCTCGTTATGAGCGCGGTCCATTTTAACGGAGATCACGAGTGCTTGCGGACCGAAGTTTGCGTCCGGAGTTTCGAAAAGCGTTTTGCTTCGAGGATTTTTACCATCGTGGGAAATTTTCTTTTTCTTCGAGTCATCGGCGCTAGAATAATTTAGGTCGAGTTGCGAATGAGCCGTTATAAGAGGTAGAGGTTCTGCGGCATTTGCAGGGGTGCCGTCGGTAGCGCGGCGATAGGCCGTGCGTGGGATGCAGAAGGAGAGAACGTGGATCGAGATCGAATCGACGAACTTTTGATCGAAATTGAGGAGGCGATTGAACTCGCCGATGCGTGCGCACCGAATTTGCCGCCGGGCAAAGATATTTTCTCGGTCGTTCGCGAAGCGTTCCGCGACATGAAGTTTTCGCTCGAAACGGCACCCGAGCATTGCGATCTCGATTTCATTCGCGATGCGGTTGGTCTTTTTCGAGGGAAGTTGATCCCGTCGACACCGAAAACCCTGAGCGTCGAAGAGCTGCTCGAAAAACTTCGCTTGGGTGAGGATTTGCCAGAAGCTTCCTGAAATCCGAGGTGACACCAATTTGTACGGCGCGCAGAATTTTTCGTTCTGCGCGCCGTATGTATTTTTACTCGGCGTTTTTTAGCGCACGTATTGTTCGAGCGCGGCGATTCGTTCTTCGAGAGGCGGGTGCGTCATGAAGAACCGCGCAATGCCGCGTCGCGTATCTCCCGAAATCCCCATGGCCGCAAGCGACTGCGGGAGAGGCGCACGTTTCGTGCCTGCCTGCAGGCGTCTCAA
>JADFDR010000224.1 GCA_018262735.1 Geobacter sp. | reverse complement strand
AACCGAATACGGCGTGGATCTCAAGCTCACGCCGCTGCCCTACAAAGTGGCGCGTTGGCCAAAGGGCCCCTTCGATCCCGAAGCCTTCCGTTATTCTGAGACGGTGAAGATGGTGATGGATCGAGAAGGGCGTCCGGTGCTCTTGTTCAAGTCCACCTGGAATCTCGATTGGATGCGCCAACATCATCCGAACCTCGAACTCTCCGAGACGGCGTATTGACGTGTTTTGTTTTTGCGTGCGATTTGGCGCAAAACTTGGTGCGTTTCGAAATTGCACACCGTCGGTGCAGGAGCCTGTCCTCTACGGCGCGTCGATCAACGCAAATTTGTTTTGGATGCTGTTATTTGGATTTGACCTTGGGAAGTGTCACGCGCGTTTCGTAAAGTTCGTAGCGCGCGAAGATGCCGCGCACGACGTACGGATCTTTTTTGGCGATGCATCTTGCGGCGTCGAGGCTTTCGGCTTCGAAGAGCACGACGCTGCCGATCGGATCTCCGGTTGCGCCGAGGATGGGGCCCGCGTGAATGATGCGGCCTTCGCGGTCGAGCGCTTCGAGCCCCGCGACGTGCTCGTCGCGATGCAATTTGCGCAGCGCAAGGCCGTCGGGGCCGTCGTATCCAATCCAGGCAAAAAAGGGCATGTGAAAATCTCCGAAACAATTTTGTGTTGATAAGTTCAGGGCGCTGGCCAATCCCCATTGTTGAATGTTTTTGCAAACGAGGGTTGGTTGCGGGTTTCGTCGGTGAGGAATGCAACCTGCATTCCGAAAACAGAATGAATCCGAGTCTCCCTAGGATTGTTGTGTAGGTGCCGGCGATGCGAGTGTTTTGTGCTTTGAGTTGAATCGCTCGGGCGCAACGAGGCCGCCCGACATGATCAACTTGAACGCGTCTTCGACGTTGAGATCGACGTCGATCAGATCGGATTCCGGCACGAGCAAATAAAATCCCGAGGTGGGGTTGGGTGTCGTCGGAATGAAGATGCTTGAGAGTTCTTCGTTCGCATGCCCGGGCAGCAGTCCCTTGACGCGGTTCGTGACGAAGCCCAGGCCATACATTCCCTTGCGCGGATATTCGACCAAGACGACGCGCCGAAATTGCGCGTGACCTTTGGTTTGGATCACCGTTTCGACGAGCTGCTTGACCGAGCCGTAGATGCCGCGAGCGACAGGAATTCGTGTCAGAAAATTTTCCCAGATCGCAACGATGCGCTGGCCGATCAAATGGCGCACCAGGATGCCGAAAATCACGATTACTATGACCGAGAACAGGACACCGATGAACGGGATGCGCGCTGCTTCCTCTAGGCCAAAGAGGCGCAAGATGCGCGGGAGCAGGAGATTGTCGAGAAAGGCGATGACCCAACTGACGGCCCAGATCGTGACACCAAGCGGTGCCAGGGCGAGCAAGCCGGCGATGAAATCGCGGCGCACCAATTCGAGAAAACGGTAGAGCGTGGGCAGTATTTTGGAACTCATGAAAATCTCAAATCATTTTGAATCATGCGGTTTCCGTGCGTGACGATTCTCGCGCAAGGTCGCTCAAGCTTACCGCGCCGACGAGTTGTTTTTCCGCCAGGATCAGAATTTGTCCGACTCCGTTTTGCAACATGAGTCCGAGGAGATCCTGCGCGGATGTGTCGGGCGTAGCGGTGATGCATCGTTCGAGTGGCGTTGCCGCGACGAGCGCAGTTGTCGTCGGCCAATCTTGTGGTGCGATACGCCGCACGTCGCTTAGCGTGACGAGTCCGAAGGGTTGGCCCTCGCGCGTGACGAGTGCCCAGCGTTCGCCGTTTTGAACGAGTAGCTCGACGAGCTGGCGCACCGCTGCCTGTCCGTCGATGCGCACGATTCGCGAGGAACTTAAATCGCGCGCATACAAGTCGTGCAAGGCGTGTGTGATTTCGGTTTGCCGCACCGTCGAATTTGCGGCGAGCAGCAAGTACCAGCCCACCAAGATCGGATAGAGCCCGTTGCCCGACCATTCTCCTGTCGCGAAGGTCAGGAGCAGCCCGAGTCCAATCAGCGCAAATGCAATGATCTGACCACTTCGGCCGGCAATTTGCGTGGCGCGCATGAGGCTTTGCGTGCGCCACCAAAGGAGTGCGCGCAGAATTCGTCCACCGTCGAGCGGAAAGCCCGGCAAGAGATTGAAGACGGCGATCGTGAAGTTGATTTGCATCACTTGCTTCACGCCCCACGAGAGCAAGGGTTGTGTGCCACTCACTTGCATTGCGCCGAATGCCACTGCACCAATCAATGCACTGGTGAGTGGCCCCGCAATGGCGATGAAAAATTCTTCCCGTGCGTGTTCGACTTCGTGATCGAGCAGGGCAACACCGCCAAAGAGGAACAGCGTGATCGATCGCACGGGAAGTTTGTAATGCAACGCCACCAGACTGTGGCCAAGTTCGTGGAGCAACACGGAAACAAAGACGAGACAAGTCGTGAGCGCAGCGACGAGAAGGGCAGTGCTTTCGCGAGGAGTGGGATGTACTTCCGTCTGGATCAGCGTCGAAAAAACGTATGTAAAAAAGAAAAGGGCGAGGAACCACGATGCGTGCAAGTAGATCGG
>JADFDR010000223.1 GCA_018262735.1 Geobacter sp. | reverse complement strand
AGCTTTCGCATCGTTCCAATTTAAAAAATCACAATTCTGTGTCATACGCTCTTGTTTTGAATTCGAAACTGCGGTCGCTTTTTGAGTACTTTCTCGCACCAGGATTGTATTTTCCGTCGGTGAAAATCAATTCTCGACCCGGAGAGAAAATGACTGCGGACTCCTTAAGGCAGCTCTCCCACACGACGTGTCACTTCGACGCTGCCGTGCAAAAAGACGACATTCGACGGCATGATCTGCTTGACCGTCAGCATCCCAATCGTGTCGCCCTCGCTCAAATTCAGCACTTCCTTCGACGGCAACAACTCGATCACGGCAATGCGCCGCTCCGATTGCGGATGCCAGACCGTACGACGGATTCGAAATTCGGGAAGCGAAGAATTTGAAACTTTCGTCGTTGGCGTTTCGCTCTCGACACTTTTCGATGTCAAATCGCGTGTCGTACTCCTCTCCGGAGAAGGTGCTGTCCGTAGCTCGGAAGATGTCTCTGCGGGCAAAGCCTCGCGAAGCACCGGTTCCGATGCAGACGATGCAGCGGAAGTCGACGGTGCGGCGCTCGGTGTTGCTGGAGGTGCAGGAAGAGCCTCTCCCTCGGACGCCGACGCTTGGATTTCGGATGCAGAATTTTCGATACTCGAATCAACGCTTTTTGGTGTCGCTTGCGCTGCGTTTCTATCCTTGGATGCTGTGGGTGCTGCCTCGACCTGAGCGATTGCTTCGCTCACCCCTTGCGCACCCACGGCAGAGCTTGGACGCGTCCGCAAAATACCGCGCTCGGAAAACGGCAAACCCCTAGAAGACGCATCGGGATCGACAGTTTTCGCAGCCTTCGGCGCCTCTGCAAACGGCAAATCTTCGAGCCCGCCCGCATTCGCCTCCGACTGCTCCTCCGACGGTTCTGCATTGCGATCCGCCATCGGTCCCACGCTCGAAGAAGGCGGTGTTTCACGCGCAGGCGAATTCATTGCCGTAGGCGCTGAGGCTTCCGATGCAACACGAGAGGACATGGAAGTCTTTGCATGCAACACAAAAAATACAACACCCGATGCGATACACAGAAAAAGTACAACACCCAAAAGAATCCATTTTTTTGAAAATCCGTGCGAAACCGTAGAGGGTGCGCCGCGAAGCACGATCTCCTCTTGCAACGAAGTTGTTTTTGCGGGTTGCCGCTGCACTTCCAAACGCTGCAACGCTTTCATGATCGTACTCATCCGGCATCCTCCGCAGAGTGCAATTGAGGGGTTGTATATTCGGGCGATGCACGATACAGCATCCATTTCGTACGCACACCGACGATACCGTCTACATCAAGTCCGAATTGCTTTTGAAATTTTTGCACGGCCATTTTCGTTTGCGCATCGTACACTCCCGTCGGTGTCGATGCCGAAAAACCCAGAGTCTGCAAATGCGCTTGAAGCCAGCGTACCGCGTCCGCGTGAGAACCGGGTTGAATCCGATCAGGCAACGCTTCGAAATCACGCCAAACCACCGCCGCCGAATGCGACCAATGTTTTTCCAGCTCCGCTCGCTCAACACGAAAATGTGTTGCACCATCAAGGCCGGTCAAAAAAATGCGATCCCCCTCAAAATGCTCCAAGACGACCATACGCAATTCCGAGTTCTCCTGAACCAAAGTAAGAAGTGCCGGAGAATTGATTTTCTGCAACTCATCGAGGCTGGTTTCGTGAAACCAGAGCGTGCGCAAACCTTGCCTTTCGAGTTCGAGCAAGGCGCCGGCCATCGACAACGGCTCGGACGCCGACGGTGCAAGCCCCCAAAGCCGTAGCATTGCATTGGCCGCACTCGCAGAGGAAGCTCCCGGCAGCGCTGCAGCCAGCTCCTGCGCCAGCGGCAAAGTCGAAGCGGCACTCTCGGTGACGGGTTGTTCCGGCACTTTGGTCTCCTCCGGCGAAAGCCACGGAACGCTTGCAAAATGCTTTGCGAAATCCATATCTGACGCGGGGAGGAAATCGGGCAGGGGCAATACCTCCCCGAACTTTTCCGAACTACCCAGACTACCCAAGAGCAGAGATTGACTCGGCGCGGTCTCCTCCCTGCCTGATTCGCTCGAGGAAGTAGCAAGGTGCGGCATTCGAGAGCCTGCGACAGACTCTACACTTGACGGTGTCGAATGCAGATTGAAACTTTGTTCTGTTGCGTTTTGGAACATTCGCGAAAACCATTTTGGATCCAACCCACGGGCGCGCTTGGCAAAATATCCAAAACTCAAACTCAAAATCACGATCGCAAGGATGAGCTTCCACGACGGAAGACTGCGTGCAATCGCTTCTCTCGACTCGCCAAAAATTCTCTTGCGGGAAAGCGATGCCGACAGCCGCCGCGAGCGCACGTCGCCGATATGTCCCTCTAGCTCCTGTGCAACGCGACGCAGAATTCCCGCATCGACCTCCAAAACATTGTCGGCATAGGCAGCAAGCAATGCTCGGTCGCAGAAGACATTGATCAGGCGAGGAATGCCGCCTGTCCGACGGTGCAGCAGGGCAAGTGCCGCCTCCGAGAAAATTTTTCGCTCTTCACCGGATGCAACGCGCAAACGATGCTCCACATACTCGCGCGTTTCGGCTTCGGTGA
>JADFDR010000222.1 GCA_018262735.1 Geobacter sp. | reverse complement strand
CCGTGCAAGCGCGAAGCAAGCAGTTCGATCGCTTCACTTGCCGCTTGTTCGTCGGAGGTCGACTCGGGCTTGGCAATTTTTACCAAAGCCTCGATGATGGCCGACAACTCTTCCTCGCATTCGAGATCTTCTTCTGCCGCCAATGCGGCCACTTCCAAGCGATGCACCAAGGCCGGCACGGCTTCGGGAGCGCGACGCTCGCCAAGCGCCTGCGCCACCATCGTACGCAATTCTGCGTCGGATTCTTCGAGTGCGAGCAGCAAACGATTCAGGCCCAGTTGTCCCGCCGTACGTCCAAGTACCCGACAGGCCAGATTTTTCGCTCCATACTCCAAGAGCGACCACTGCTCATCGATCGCTTGCTCCACGACAGGACCTAAACTCCAAAGTGTCGACAACACAATTTCCGACAACGCTTCATCCAGACCCGCATGCAAAATCGGAAGGATGGTTTCCCTGCGCTGCAAGAGCCCCAGAAATTGCACCAAAACCAAACGCGTCGTCAGCGTGGCGTCACGCAAACGTGTCATGGCATCGGCAAGCAACTCCGGATGCTGATCGAGCAGAGCACGCATCTCCTCTCGAAGCGCTGCATTTTCTTTGGCGTCGAGCAGCGCCACCAAGCGCAAAAGCGCCGCCATCGCAGCTTCGCGTGTCGAACGCGAACTGCTCACCAAGCCTTGCAGCAACAAGGCTTGTGCTTCGGAATCTCGTACGCGCCCAAACACAGCAAAAGCCGCAGGAAGCAAAATCGAATCCTGCAAAATGGCGCGCACCTCACGCGCCTCGATCGGAACTTCGATTCGCGCCAAAGCACGCAGCGCGGAAAACACGACGAGCCGATCGCCCGCCGCACTTTGAACAACCTTCAACAATGCTGGAACGGCTTCCGCGCTTCCGATCATGCCGAGCGCGTCGGCGGCGGCACCGCGCACATTGGAATCGGTATCGTCGAGAATTTCGATCAATCGTCCGACGGCGCTTTCGTCGCCAATGCCCGCCAAAGCATCCACGACCAGCTTGCGCACATCGACATCGAGATCGTCCGTCGCCACGATCAACGCAGGTACCGCACTCGCTCCGCTACGCACCAAGGCTTCGACGGCCGCATTGCGGCGTCCAGGATTATCTCCGTCGGAGAGAGCTTGAATCAGAAATTGCGGTGCATCCCAGTCGCGAGGTGCAGCAGCAATGCGTTCAACCGCCGCTTTGCGCACACGCCAACTTGGATCCCCGAGACACGCAAGCAGATACTGCATCGCATCGCGACCCGGCAAAAAACCGACTCGCTCGACGGCGAGCCGACGAACTTCATCGTCGTCGCTGGCGAGATCAAGGCGAATGCTCTCATGATCGCGTCCATCCATCAGTCACCTCATCGCATGCCGCGCATTCGTGCAACGCGCAACAATTCTTCGGCAAGATAATCTTTCTCGGCACGCACTCGCGCATCGATCTGAGCATTGAAATGCGCGCGGCCCTCGACGAGATCGGGTTCCATTTGTTTCAACGCAGTTCCGTTTTGTACGGCACGGTTGAACTTGTCCTGGTTGTAGAGCACGACGTCCGACACAACAACGCGTGCCAAGCGTTCGGCTTTGGTGCGAATCGCATCGAGCCCGTCATTTTTGGGTGTCGGTGGTGTCGGTGTCGAAACGGGTGCCGGAGCTGGAGCTACGACCGACGGTGCGGGAGGCGTCGCGGCACGCGGCGGCGGCGTTGGTGCCGCAGGCGGGACGACCGGACGCGGCGGTTCCATTTTCGGCTTTGCTACAGGCGCCGGAGCAGGCGCCGCTTTCGCCGTCGGAGTCACACGCGCAGCGCGCTCGGAAATCGGAAGACCGAATTCCTTGAGCAGCAATTGCAACCCCTGCGGCAAATCGGGTCGCTCGAGATACCGATCGGCACCATAGATCTCATTCGGGGATCGACGATAACGATTCTCGTCATGAATCGCGCCAATGAGCACCACAGAAATGTGTCGCAAACTCTCATTGCGCTTCATGAGTTCGCAGATCTGAAAACCGTACATCTTGGGCAACGCGGCATCGAGCACGACGACGCGCGGCAATTCGCGCTGAATGGTCAAAATGGCTTCTACGCCGTCGTTCGCCGTCACGGGAAACAGGCCCCAGGAGCGCAAGGCATCCGCTGTTTTCTGACACGAAGTTGTGTCAGGATCCGCCACCAAAACAAGACGTGCCGGATCTTTCAGCGGCGGTGCAGGTGCCTCTTCTTCCATCACCTCCGCCTCGACGGCCGGCATTTCCACACGAAACACGGTTTCGCAGCGCGTGCATTTGAGCCGAATCCCACTCGCACCAATCTTTGCATCATCGACCTTATAGCGGGTGCGACATTTCGGACACGCTGCAATCATTTTCTTCCCTCCCCATTGAACTTCATGAAACTTTTCCGAGCACTCCGGCTCTTGGTTTTCACGTCACGATCTTCAACCGTTACCGTAGAGTGCGTCGAACGCATTTGTCATTTCGTAACACATAAAAGTGAAATTACACTTCCTCGTTCTTCTCTTTTCTCTTCGCCAGCGCCGAGCGGTATACGTTCTCGATCAGGTTCTCGAGCGAAAGCACCATCACGGGTGCTTGCTTCGGGCGGCGCACGACGGCACGCACCGCCTCGTACCCCGCATGAATGACGAGAG
>JADFDR010000221.1 GCA_018262735.1 Geobacter sp. | reverse complement strand
TTTGCAGGCTTGCGCGAAGATTTGTTTTCGGGCGGGATCCAATACTACGACGCACAGATGGACGACTCGCGAATGGTTGTCGCTATTTTGCGTACGGCGGCGGCCTATGGTGCAAGCTTGGCGAGTCGCGCGCGTGTCGCGGGGTTTGTGAAAGAGGACGATCGTCTCGTGGGGCTGCGCGTGCGCTGCGGTGAGAGCGGTGCGGAGTTCGCGTTGCGCGCTCGCCAGATCATCAGTGCGGCGGGGGTGTGGACCGAGCGCGTGCAGTCTCTCGTCGGAGACTCAGGCCTTTCCGTGCGCACTTCGAAGGGCGTGCATTTGCTCGTTCCGCGGCATTGCATTGCGGGTGATTCGGCGTTGATTCTGAAAACGGCGAAAAGCATTTTGCTCGCGCTGCCGTGGCGAAAACATTGGATCCTGGGCACGACGGATACGCCCTGGGCGCTCGATCTCGAAGATCCTGCTGCGACACAATTGGATGTCGATTATTTGCTGCGCGAAATCAATTCGGTGTTGCGTGCGCCGATCAATCGTTCGCAGGTGCAGGGCGTTTACGTTGGCTTGCGTCCGCTGCTTCATGCGGGAGCGGGGGAGACGGCGAAATTGTCGCGGAAGCACAAAGTGCTGCGGACACGCTCGGGGTTGATCAGTATTGCCGGAGGAAAGTACACGACCTATCGCGCGATGGCGAAGGATGCGGTCGATTTGGCAGCTCAGGCGCTGGATCCAAGTGACCTCGAAAAGTGTCGGTCTGCAGAAATTCCGTTCGTCGGTGCGGAGCGTTTTCGGGAAATCTGGGCGAACCGCGAAGCGCTCGCGTTGGCAAGCGGTCTTGGTGCCGAGCGAACGATTGCGCTGCTCGAGCGCTATGGAGATCGTTTCCTCGATCTCTTGCAGATCCTGCAGCGCGATCCGTCTTTGCGACGCCCGATTGCGGGCGCCGAAGACTACCTTGCAGCCGAAGTGGTTTACGCTGTGACGCAGGAAGGCGCGCTGCATCTCGCGGATGTTCTCGAGCGCCGAACACATATTTACATCGAGACTTCCGATCGTGGTCTGCGCGCTTCCGAAGAGGTCGCTGCACTTTTGGCGTCGGTGCTCGGTTGGGACGCGGAGCGACTCGCAAAGGAAAAAGAGACTTACGCATTGCGCATTGCGCGTGAATTCGAGTCGGAAAAAGAAAATACCGACGAGAAAGCGAATCGCGTGCGAGTTTCAAGCGAAGGAGCCTCGAATCCATTCCATTTTTTGAATACTTTCGCAAACCGGGACTGATGTTTTCCGTCGGTGCAAAATCAACCCGCATGGAGAAAGAGGGTTCATCAGGATCTCGCTAGAGGCCTCGGATCCATTCCGCTTTCGAAACGCGAGTTGACGTTTTCCACCGACGAAAAACATCAGTCCGCATTTGCGAAGCAGAAGGAATGCGAGTTTTCTTAGAGATCTTCCATCTTGAGCGGGAAGTTCGAATCGAGGGCGCCGCCGTCGATTTCGAAAACTTTGCCGGTGACCCAGCTTGCGGCCGGAGAGCTGAGATAGAGCGCCGCGAGCGCAATGTCTTCGGGCGTCCCAATTCGTTTGAGAGGCGTAGCCTGTACCATCTTGTTACGCATTTTTGCGTCAGCAAGAAAGGGGGCGAGTGCGGGCGTTTCCACAGAGCCGACGGCGAGCGCGTTGACGCGCACTTTGGGCGCGAATTCGAAGGCCAAAAGTTTGGTCATGTGTGCGAGACCGGCTTTGGCGGTGCCGTAGGCGACGAAGCCGCGTTCGCAGAGATGTCCGAGAGCAGAGGAGATGTTGAGGATGCTTCCGCCACCGGCTTCGAGCATGCGTGGGACGATCAGGCGCGTAAGCAAGAAGGTCGATGTGAGGTTGAAGCGCAGCGTGTCTTCGAAGTCGGACACACTTGTGCGTAGAGCAGGTTTGTAGGGGCCGCCGCCCGCATTGTTCACGACGATGTCGACATGGCCAAATTCGTGAAAGGCACGCTCGGCAAGATTTTCGATTTGTTCGCGTTGCATGACATCGCAGGGGACCACGAGCGCGCGTCGCCCGAAAGCACGGATTTTTGTAGCCACCGTTTCGATGGCTTCCGGCGTGCGCGCGGCGCAGACGACATCCGCACCGGCTTCGGCGAGCGCGAGTGCGATGCCTTCGCCAAGGCCACGACTCGCGCCGGTGACGATGGCAACTTTTTGATCGAGCCGGAAGCGATCCAGCAGAGCCATGATGTTTCCTTTCTTACGCAGATTGGTGTTGTTTGCGTTTCTCTCGGAATTGCGTTTCGACGGGGCGTAGATTCATTGCCTTTGCGGAGCACTTTTGCAAATCGAAATCGACAATTTCCGTCGGTGGCCAATGCGCCGGTCTTTCGAAAACGCAATGCATCCGAGGCTCCTCAGGCGAGCATTCCGCCGTCGATGCGAATCGCTGTGCCATTGATGTGCGCACCCTCGTCGGAGGCAAGCAGTGCGACCATGGCGGCGACGTTTTCCGGCGGACGAAACTCGCCATCGAAGGGCAGGATTCGACTCAGGAGAGATTTGTCCGCGCCTTGCGGCATCTGGAAGGATTGAAAAATCGGCGTCTTGATCGAGCCGGGACAGAGTGCGTTGATGCGCACGCCTTGCTTGCCGAATTCGACGGCCAAGGTGTGAGTCAATGCGAGAACGCCGCCTTTCGAGGCCGAATAC
>JADFDR010000220.1 GCA_018262735.1 Geobacter sp. | reverse complement strand
AAAACCACGCAGATCAACGAAAGCAAGAAGGGATATGGCCCCTCTCGATTCCCTCGACGCGAAACAACCCATCAACAGTCTGCCGATGAAAATCATCTTTGGCGTTTTCATCGCCACTTTTGTCACCGCCGTCGTGGTCAGTTGGATTCCGCTGCAATCGATTTATCTCCAGCTACACCGAGATCTTGAAGCCACGTTTCCCTTGATTTTGAACCGGGTTGCAGCACGCACCGACGAATGGATCTCCGACGGACAGCGCGAAGTCGAACAAGCCTCCACGTCGGATCGCATTGCACTTGTTCCGCGCAACGACAGCGAGAAGACCACACGAGACGCCGCATTGCTACGTCGGCTGCGCGTCTCCGAGCAGCTCGAAGGCTTCGTCATCCTCGATTCCGCCGGCAAGCCACAGCTTGAAATCGGCGCCTTGCCGCTGCTCTCCGAAGAAACTTATGCGGAACTTTTCGCACAGCACGAAAGCAGGCCGTTCTACCTACGGCAGACCAAAGAATTCGCGCTCGTTGCCGCCGCACCACTCCGTACCGCAAGTGGCGAAATCCTCGGTTATCTCTTCGGGTTCTACAACACTGCGGAACTCGGCGATCTTTTGTCCAGCGATGCGCTCAAAAGCACCGGTGAAATCTATCTTGCGACGGAGCAAGCTAAAATTCTCACGCCGGTGCGCACGCATCCCCTCGACGGGCGTTGGTCGATCTCGAACGAAATCGTAACGACGTATACCAACAACACTCAAATACGTTCCTACTCCAACTATGCTGGCCACTATGTACTCGGCAGCTCACGACGATTGCAGAACCTCGATGCCGTACTCGTCGTCGAACAGGAATACGAAACGACTTTTCAGACGGTGTTCTCGATTTCTCGTTGGGTGATCACCGCCGATTTGCTGATGGTCTTGGTCTTCAGCCTGCTTGGCTATCGCGTGACAAAAACCATCATGCAACCGATCTATGCACTTTCCGACGCTGCGCAGCGCATCACGCACGGCAATCTCGACGTCTATCTGTCCGAGCCGAAGGCACAGGACGAACTCTTCCTACTCACTCGGGCCTTCAACGAAATGGTGAAAAAATTACGCGAGAGTCGCGAAGAGATCGAAGAGATCAACGCTCGACTTCAAGATCAAAACGTCGAGTTGCATTACGCCAACAATCTCTTGGAACGAATCTCGATCACCGACGGACTTACACAGCTTTACAACCATCGCTTTTTCCAGGATCACCTCGCGCAAGAAACGCGGCGCGTCGATCGCAGCGGCGATCCGCTTTCCATGCTCGTACTCGACATCGACAATTTCAAAAAATTGAACGACAACCTGGGGCACTCGGCCGGCGATCAGGTGCTGATGGAAATTTCCGCACTACTGCGTAGAACCGTACGCGAAAGTGATCTCGTGGCGCGCTACGGTGGCGAAGAGTTTGTGATCACGACGAGTGGCACCAATCTCGAGGGTGCGCGACAACTTGCAGAAAAGATTCGTTCCTCCGTCGAACGCCATGAATTCAAAGCCGGTTCGCCACCGCAAATCGTGCACGTCACCATTTCGATCGGTGTCGCCGAATACAAAGGAGAGCGCAAAAATTTCTTCGAGCGCGCCGACCGTGCACTGTATCGAGCCAAAGAGCGCGGCAAAAATTGCGTCGTCACCGACGTAGAAACCTACTCCTGAAAATTCTTCGGCAAGACGATGCAACCGCGCGCCCGATGCGAGCCGCACCCTTCGTGATTGCCAAACTCGAAAGCGCATTCCAACTCCAAAACATGCCGTGCAAAATGCGTCCATCGCGATGCGCTCTTGTGTCGCGACATGATTTCATGCAATTCTGCACGACATGAAATTGATTGGTCTTAGCGGCGGCATCGGTTCTGGAAAAAGCACAGTCGCGCGAATGTTTCGCGAACTCGGCGCGACGGTGATCGACGCAGATGCAATCGTGCATGAACTTCAAGCCAAGGGAACTCCTCTGCTCGAAAAAATGGTCGCAGAATTTGGTGGCAAGATTTTGGGCGACGACGGCTCCCTGCAACGCAAGACGCTTGGGGCTCTCGTGTTCCGCGATCCGCAAGCCTTGCAACGCTTGAATGCGTTGGTACATCCGGCGGTCATTCAAGAAATGGGCAAGCGCATCCAAGCCGCAGCGAGCGCAGGTGCCGAAATCGTGATTCTCGATGTTCCGCTGCTCTTCGAAGGCCAAAAACGCGGTAGCGGTTCTGCGGCGCTCTTGCCTTACGCAGCGACGGTACTTGCGTACGTCCCGCGCGCGATCCAAATCGAACGCACCATGAAGCGCGATCGCTGCAGCGCCGACGAAGCCGAGCAACGCCTCGCCGCACAACTCGATATCGAAGAAAAGAAAGCGCTGGCGAATTTTGCAATCGACAACTCGGGCTCTCTCGCCGCCACGCAAAGTCAAGTAAGTCAGGTTTTTGAAAAACTCAAAAAAGTGTAAGTGCTAACGAAGCGCCTTTTTGAGCACTGCGACGAACTCACTCACGCGCTGCACGGCTTCGTCGCGTGACGTGGCGTTTTCGATGAGTTGCACGATGGCACTTCCCACCACGACACCATCGGCATAAGTAGCAATTTCGCGCGCTTGCTCCGGAGTGGAAACGCCAAATCCGACACAAACCGGAATCGCACTCTGCTTGCGCACAAACTCGACGCGCTCGCGAATCCCTGCCGCAAGCGTACTGCGCGTACCTGTAACACCGGTAAGCGACACGTAATA
>JADFDR010000021.1 GCA_018262735.1 Geobacter sp. | reverse complement strand
AGAAAAAATGCATCACCTCGCAACCGACACCGCATTGCAGCAGCACTATCAAGCGAAGGGGCTTGCGCGCGTCCAGCTTTTTTCATGGGAAAATTCTGCAAAGGGCTATTTGCGAGAAATCGAAAAGGTGCTGCAGGGAATGGCTTAAGGCGCCGCGAATCCATTTCCTTTTCGACTCTTTTCGCAAACCAAGGATGATGTTTTCCGTCGGTGGAAAGTTGATTCGCGTTTGCGTGGAGACAGGAATCCGAGCTCCTTGAAAAAGCATCTTTCGAACGACGCAAGCAAGCCATTGCACCGGTGTCGCGCATCGAGTGCTTCGCTAGCCTTCCTGCACATCGCGCTTTGTGCTGCGTGCTCGTCCGAAACTCGCACGACACGCACAACGAAAGCGATGCGCACTGCAAAAAGAATCGCGCAAACAAGCATGGGTGCCGGTATACATCGACAGGAGAAGTGCGGTGTCGAGGGAATCAAAGACTGAGATTCAACAGCGCATCGATTTTTTGAGCGCTGAAATCACGCGACACAACAAAGCGTATTATCAATCGGATCGCCCCGAGGTTTCCGACGCCGAGTACGATCGCTTGCTGCGCGAACTCGAAACGCTCGAAGCCGAACACCCCGAGCTGCGCCTTGCGGACTCTCCCACGCAACGCATCGGCGCTGCGCCCGCGGAAGGATTCACGTCGGTGCGTCACCGCACGCCCATGCTCTCGCTCGAAAACGCCATGAACGAATCCGAAGCGCGTGCCTTCGACGAACGCGTGCGACGCCTTCTCGATACAAAAATATGTGTCGAATACGTTGGCGAGCCAAAACTCGACGGCGCAAGCCTCGAATTGATCTACCGCAATGGCGTGCTCGAAGTCGGAGCTACACGTGGCGACGGCATCGAAGGCGAGGATGTCACGGCAAATATCCGACGAATCTGGAACATTCCGCTCGCGCTTCAAGCCGGTGTCTCCACGCAAAACCATCCAACACAAAAAAGCGACGGATTCCGTAGCGCAGAAACTCGCAAAGACGCTCAAACGGAGTTGCAGATCTTTCCTGAAACTCTTTCGGTGCGCGGTGAAGTCGTGCTGCCAGTCGCTGCCTTCGAGCGTCTCAATGCAGAGCGTCTCGGGCGCGGCGAAGAACCTTTCGCAAACCCGCGCAATGCTGCTGCCGGAAGCTTGCGCCAACTTCACGACATCGATGTGCGTCGCCTCGGCGCGCTCGAATTTCGCGCATATGCCGTCGCTGAAGGCATTCCGTCGCATTTGAAAACGCAAGCCGAGGTTTTGCAACAACTCGAATGCTGGGGATTCTTGGTGAGTCCGCGCTTTCAAGTTTGCTCGAACATCGACGCTGTGCTCGAGTTTCATCGCAGCCTGCTCGACGTCCGAAACCAATTGCCGTTCGAATGCGACGGCAGTGTTTGCAAAGTCAATCGCCTCGACTTGCAGCGCGACATCGGAGAAGTCAGTCGTGCGCCGCGCTGGGCCATCGCTTACAAATTTCCACCTCAACAAGAAACGACACAAATCGAAAACATCGAAGTGCAAGTAGGGCGTACCGGTGCCCTGACGCCCGTCGCAAAGCTAAAGCCGGTTCACGTCGGTGGAGTTACGGTGTCGAATGCTTCCTTGCACAACCAAGACGAAATCGATCGGAAAGACATTCGCATCGGTGACACCGTTTTGATTCAGCGGGCAGGCGATGTCATTCCGCAAATCGTGCAAGTGATCCTCGCTAAGCGCCCTGCAAGCAGCCAACGCTTCCACTTGCCAAGCCGCTGTCCGCAATGCGATTCGCCCGTCGTGCGGCTGACCGATGAAGCCGTGACGCGCTGTCCCAACGTCGATTGCCCCGCTCAGATCAAAACCAGCCTCACTCATCTTGCCAGCCGCGCAGCTCTCAACATCGATGGACTCGGCGAAAAGCTCGTACACCAATTGGTGGAGACCCATCGCGTGCGGCGCATCTCCGATTTGTTTTACCTGACATTCGACGATCTTCTGCAACTCGAACGAATGGGAGAAAAATCCAGCGAGAAACTGCTCGCTGCAATCGATGCCGCCAAGCACACTACGTTTTCACGCTTTTTGGTGTCACTTGGCATCCGTCATGTCGGCGAAACCGTGGCAGCGATCCTTGCCGATGAGTTTGAAACACTCGATGCCATGATCGATGCCTCCTCGGAAAAAATTCAATCCGTGGAAGGCATTGGCCCAGTGATCGCCGAAAGTGTCGCAACTTTCTTTGCCCATGAGCGAAATCGCACCGAAGCCTTGCGCTGCCTCGAAGCGGGCGTGCGCTGGGATCGATCCGATTCCAAGAAGAAAACGGAAGCGCGAGAAGGCCCGCTCGCCGGAAAGACTTTCGTTCTCACAGGCACCTTACCGACGCTCACGCGCGACGAAGCCAAGGCGCGCATTGAAGCGCACGGAGGAAAAATCACGTCCTCCGTGTCGAAAAAAACCGACTACGTCGTCGCCGGAGAAGCTGCAGGCAGCAAGCTCGACAAGGCGCACGAGCTTGGCGTATCCGTGATCGATCAAACGGAGCTTTTGAAATTGCTCGACGCATAGCGACACAGAGCAGCATCGCGCTCTCGACATGATTTTTCGAAGCTCCCGACCCTTTTCATTCCTCAACCACTTTCGCAAATCAGGGCTGATGTTTCCGTCGGTGGGAAATCAACTTGTATTGATAAAGCGGAATCCATCCGAGGCTCCCTTACGAATACGGAAACCTTGAAGCCATTCCGCCTTTCGAGACTTTCGCAGGCCTGGGTTGTTGTTTTCCGTCGGTGGAAGATCAACTCGTATTCCGAAAGCGAACGAGATCTGCGGATCCTGAAATGCAATATGCGCGATTTCAGGTTTCGTCGCGAAGCCGAAGAACGCGCTCGTAGACCGTGCGTTTGCGAAATCCCGTCGTCGAGGCGAGTGCCTCCGCAATCGTTTTCGAACTTTCGCCGCGTGCAAGCCGCGCGTAAATTTCTTGATCGAGATCGGCGAGTGCCGTAGCCGCCGCGGCCGATCCCTCCAACGCAGCTTCTCGATTTCCGTCGGAAATCTCCGCGCGCGCACCTTCCACCACGAGCGTAATTTCGCCGCGCGGCGCTTTTTGAAACTTTGCACTCAATTCCGAAAGAGTTCCGCGCACCGATTCTTCGTGCAGCTTCGTCAGTTCGCGCGCCACGCATGCGCGCCGCTCACCGAGTGTTTCACAAAGCGCCTTCAACGTGTCCGGCAGGCGATGGGGCGACTCGAAAATCACCAGAGTTTCGGATCGATCTCGATAATTTTCGAGCAAACGTCTCTGCGGGCCCTTGCGGCGCGGAAGAAATCCCAAAAAACAAAACGGTTCGCTCGCAATCCCTGATCCCACCAGTGCCGCAAGAATCGCCGATGGCCCAGGAATGGGAATAACGCGATGGCCCGCTTCGAGTGCTGCGCTCACGAGTCGCACTCCGGGATCGGAAACGAGTGGCGTTCCTGCGTCGGAAATCAGTGCAACCGATGCACCCAACGCCAGCTCCTCGAGCACGCGTGCGCGTTGCTCCACTTCATTGTGTGCATGCAAAGCGCGCGGTTTTTTCAAGATTGCGTAATGCTGAAGAAACACACGAGAGTGTCGAGTGTCTTCCGCAAGAATCGTGTCAGCCTCACGCAAAGTGCGAAGCGCACGCAACGTCACGTCTTCGAGGTTTCCAATCGGCGTCGCCACCACATACAACACCCCGGACTTGACTGGCTTTTGTGTCGTCATCGGCTAGGCTCCTGCCGTCCCCGCGTGGTCCCGCGGAGTTTTCATGTATTTCTCACGCGCTCAACTTGGCACCCTCGGCGAGGCGTGCGCCGCGGCCTATCTGCAAACCGCAGGGTATCGAATCCTTGCTCAAAATGTGCGCGCCGACGGCGTCGAGATCGATCTGATCGCACTACACGCACGTATACTCGTCTTCGTCGAAGTCAAAACCCGACGCAGCACGACGCACGGGCGCGCCGAAGAAGCCGTCGATCTGCGCAAACAAATGCGGCTGGTACGCGGCGCCTGCGCTTGGCTGCAAATGCAGCGCCAGAGCAACACGCCCTTTCTTCGCGCAATGCACGGGATGCGATTCGACGTAATCGCCTGCGATCTCGGAGCGCCAAACCAAACATATGCGCCGCCTGTCCCAGCGCCCTCTTCTCGATCGGAAGCGACAGTACGAAGCGCGATTCGAGAGATTCCCCCTTTCACCGTCGGAGAGAACACATGGCACATCCGTCATTTTGAAAACGCCTTCGATGCGAATGACTGAGCGCAACGCGAGCGTGGAAGAAAAATAGAATTTCGACATTAACACAAAAAAGCGTAGACCAAAAAAACACCTCGAAACAATTCCACTTCATGAATGCAGATTGCCTTTCCCGGGACGGAAAGCATCGACCCTGTTTTGCGAAGTCCCAAAACATGGAATAGATCCGGGGCTCCAAAGCAAAACGGGACGCTGCATGCGCAGCATCCCGTTCTTCAGATCAATCCTACCCGCGGACTCAAATCTCCATCGAGTGGCATAAAATCGCCCGCAACACCCCTCTTTGCGGCACACGTCTACTCGGCAGAAGTCTCGTTTGCAGTCTCCGGCGCGACATCCGCTTCGGCGGTGCCCAACTCTTCCACGGCGACAAGACCTGCAAGATCGCGCACCTTCGAGCGCAAGCGTGCCTTCTTGCCCGCGAGATCACGCAGGAAGTACAGACGTGCACGACGCACGAAACCGCGGCTCTTGATCTCGAGCTTTTGCACCGCCGGAGACTCGACCGGGAAAATGCGCTCGACACCGACGCCATACGAAACCTTGCGCACCGTAAACGTGGCCGACCGGCCTTGCCCATGACGGCGAATCACGAGCCCTTCAAAAATCTGAGTTCGCTCCTTATCGCCTTCTCGAACTTTCACGTGAACCCGAACGGTGTCACCCGTACGAAACGGCGGAACATCCCGGCGCAACTGCTCGTTTTCGATCGTTTGCAACATATTCATGGCTTTTCCCTCTCCTCAACTGCTCACTCGATCATTCGTTGATCGTGAAAACTTCATTCTTTCGTCTCGTGCTCTTCTCGTTCTTTCCATGACCCGCTTCCGACGAGCCCGAGTCACTCGAACCTAAATCTGGCCGACGCTCTTTCGTGCGACGGCGCGCTTCTTCTTCGCGCCAGCGTCGAATCGCGCCGTGGTCACCCGAGCGCAACACCTCAGGCACTACGAGACCTCGAAACTCGGCAGGCCGCGTGTATTGCGGCCCTTCCAAAAGCAAAAGCCTCGACGGCCCCGACCGAAACGACTCTGTTTCGAGCGATTCCGCGTTCCCCAGCACACCCGGGATCAAACGCGCCACCGCTTCGATCACCGCCATCGCCGGGATCTCTCCGCCACAAAGGACGTAATCCCCGATCGAAATTTCCTCGTCGACCGCGAGGTCGATCGCACGCTGATCGACCCCTTCATAACGCCCGCAAACCAGCACCAAGTGCGCTTCGCGGCTCAAGCACTCGGCATGCGCTTGATCAAACTTCTTGCCTTGCGGCGAAAGCAAAATCACTTTTGCGTGTCGCTGCGATTTCGGACCCTCTCGCTCTTCAAAACGCCCTTCCGAATCGTGCAATTTGTGCGAATCGCACGAATCACGCAAATCTTCCGAACACTCTCGCGGCGCCGCTTGCGCACCCGCCAGGGCCTCGATCGCTGCCACCAACGGCTCGGGCTTCATCACCATGCCTGGACCGCCACCGTACGGTGTATCGTCGACGGTGCGATGCCGGTCGGTCGCCCAGTTGCGCAAATCGTGTATCGCGATCTCGACGCAACCTTTTTCGTGCGCGATGCCAAGGATCGATTCCTGAACAAAGGTCTCGAAAAGTCCGGGAAAGATCGTCAGTACATCGATGCGAAGCACCTCTCTTCCCCTTCTCTCTTTATTCCTTTGCTCGTTCCTCGCCGGCCTTCGCCCTCATCTTCACGCCGTTCTTCTCGCGCCACTTCCTTGCCACGCCGCAATCCAAATCTTTTCGTGCCTACCTCGCGTCGACCACCCTGCTCGTCTCTTGCGCCTCTTCTTGACACTTTTTAGCGTCAACCTCGCGCCTCAAACTTATTTTGCGTCCAGATCAAGCAAGCCGGGAATCACATGCACCACAATTCGCCGTTGTTCGACATTCACCTTGCGCAAAAACTCGGGCACCGCAGGAATCAAATACTGCTTGCCCTCTTTCTTCGCATCACGTCGCGTCGACTGCGCCGCATGCGCCTGCACCACCAACACGGCATGCGCGCCCGTCTCAAGCAGCGACTCCACGACACCTAGCTCCGTGCCACGCTCGTCTTCCACATGACAGCCGAGCAACTCGTGCCAGTAATACTCGCCTGGCCCCAACTTCTGCAGCTCTTGCCGTTCTGCAAACACATATGTGCCGCGTAAAAGTTCGGCAGCATTGCGGTCGCTCACGCCTTCGAGCTTGAGTCGCACCGTGTTCGCGCTGCCCGCATCGACCGCATCAACTACGTCGTAGCGCTTCGCTTCGTCACCCGCTTCCTGCACTTCCTGCCGACCCACAAAAACATGTGTCGCCTGCAGGAGATTCGCTGCGTCGTTTCCAAAGCAATGGATCTTGAGCGTTCCGCGCAAGCCGTGCGCACCCGTTACTTTGCCGAGCGCAACGAGCGACACCGATGTCACGTCCGGTTTAGTCGAGGATTTCAAGTCCAATTTCGTTGCCAAACGCTGCTGCCAGAACCGTGCGCATCGCTTTCGCGACGCGACCGTGCCGACCAATCACGCGACCGCGATCCTTCTCGGAAGTTTCAAGTTCTACGACACCGTCGTCGGCTTCTTCGACCTCGACTTCGTCCGGCTCCGTTACGATCGCACGTGCGATGTATGCAATGAGCTTTGCGGCATCGGTTGCATCCGACATTCTTATGCTGCTCCCTTGCCCGCGCGCTCAACGATCGAACTCACGGTTGCCGAAAGTTGCGCGCCCTTCGCCACCCACGCCTGTACACGATCAAGTTTCAGCTCGAAACGCGCAGGATTGAATTTGGGATCGTACGTCCCCAGATACTCAAGCGGACGCCCTTCACGCTTGTCGCGCTCATCGATAGCGACGATGCGATAAAAAGGGCGGCCCTTGGTACCGAGACGAGAAAGTCGAATTTTGACCATGCTGAAGGTCCTCTGTTTTTGCTTGTGCGGATCACCGCAATGTTTTCTTTTTGTTTTGCGCTGAAATTTTCAGGCCACAACGCGCGACCACCGCAACCGGGATGTAGTCGCGCAAGATCGCGAACGATCCTGCTTGCACTTACGCCACCTGCGCAAAAGTCCTCGCTCTTTGCTGCTCCTCGCTCCACGCCAACACGCAAAAACACGTTGGCGCACTCGGGCATAAGAGCGCGCGGAATCTAGGAAAACCACAGTTATCGGTCAAGCAGGATGCAAAAAGCTATTTCGCTATTTGCGATTCATGCCCGTTCGCTCTTGTTCCTTCTTCTCGGAACAAGCCGGGCAGGCGTACTGGACTTTGTGCGGTGTACGCAGGCGCTCATACGTACCGTCGAGCGCGACGCGGCGCACCGAAGGCACCATTTCGCCACAGAAATCACAGCGTTGCAGACCATTGGCTTTGGAATCTTGATTCGAAGATTGGGTCGTCATGGGGGCGGATTCTAACCCACTCGCAGACGAAGGTCTTTAGGCGCATCCGGCCCGAGTGCCTCGCGCAGCGCATCGAGGATCTCGCCGCGCTTGAGCTTCAGTTGCTGGCACCACACGCTCGAATCGACCTTGGCTTCGAGCACACCGTTTTGAATGAGCACCGGCTGACAATGCGCCGCAATCGCCGGTCCTACGATTTCTTCCCAGCGTTCGGCGAGTACCGCCGTATGTGCAGCGCTGTGCAGACCCAGATCGGCCAAGATGCCAGGCAGCATCGCTCCGACGGTAACGGGACCGCGTTTGCGCCGCTCCTTGCTCATGTGTCCGCTTGCTCCCGAAACACGAGCCCCGACGGAAGCTTCGGCAAATAGAAGGTTGATTTCTGGGGCAGGATCTCGCCGCGCCCCGTCACTTCGAACACGTCGCCCGGATGGAGCGGATTTAAATACAGCGTCACGACACCCGCACCTTGGCGCACCTCGAAGGCAGCGCGTTCGGCAGACTTCGGATACGCCACCGCACCGTCACGCACGGCTTCGGGCGAAAGTCCAAAGACACCCTCGACAACTTCCGCATGAATCACGCGAATCGTGAGGGCCTCGTCGCTCGCGGCGCGCCAAAAAATTCGCAGCGTTCCCGAGCCATCGTCCGCGGCAAACGCATGCTGATCGGAAAGAGGAGCAAGATTTTCTTCGAGCACTTTCCCAATCTGCGCCACGTCGCCAATCGCAACCGTCTTTTGCTGCCAGCCCGGCAAGCGTTCGCACCAAGTCGCTTCGCTCGGCACCTCGCCTTGCAGAATCACACGGTGAATCGGCAGCAAGAGATTCCCAGATCCAAAGGCATTCGTGAAATAGCCGAGCGTAAATTCGTAAGGTGCCTCGGAGCGCGTGCCGCCGTGTGTCGCGCGTTGTTCGTTGCGGTAGTTGAGTGCGGTCTCGTAGCGGTGATGCCCATCCGCGATCACGACGGGCCGTGCAGCAAGAAACCGACACACTTCTGTGATTAGCGACTCATCTCGCACCACGAAGAGCGCATGCTCGATACCCGCCTGATCCGTCGCTACGGCATCGGGCGTTTTTGCAAAGACCGCTGCGAGTCGCGACTCGAGCACGAACTCTTGGTCCTCGTACAAAAAAAACACACTCGAAAGATTTGCGCGCGTCGCACGCAAAATTTTCAAGCGATCGGCCTTCGGTCCCGCCAACGTGCGCTCGTGCGGACGCACGATGCGCTGTTCGTAATCTTCGAGTTTGAGCGCCGCAAAGAAACCTTCGCGCGTGTAGCTTTGTCCGTCGGGCGACACAAAAGTTTGTCGAAGACCGTACAGACAAGGCTTTTCGTCTTGCGTCAGGATCCCCGCCTTTTTCCACGCATCGAGCGTTGCCCGCACCTCGGAATAATCGGTACTCGCTTCGTCCTTGACGTCCTTGGTCAACTCGAGCCGGATTGCATTGTGGGGATCGCGCTCATAGAACATCACGCGATCTTCGGGCGTGAGCACATCGTACGGCGGTACGACCACCTTCGAGAGATCTACGCGATTCGTGTTGTAACGCAGCGCCGGAAACGGTCGTATTTCAGTCATTTTTCTTCTTCCGCTTTCTTGGTTTTTCTCGCTTCATCGAGCGTTTGCACAATCGCGTCCCAGGCAATCGCACCGGAACGCAAAATTTCCAGATTTGGCGCCGCGAGGTCTAACACAGTGCTCGGCGCACCGCCGGTACGAAGGGCCTCGGAGCATTCTGCATCGCACGAAGCATCCGGTGCGAGCACGAAAAGCTCCGCACCATCCGGCTCGCGCGCGCAAAGTTCGCGCACTTCGGCAAGCGTTTGCAACGACGGATTGCCACTCCGATTGAGCGAAGTCGTCGTAATCGGCCCCAAACCCGCATTGAGCGCCGCACGGGCAAGTGCGCGCGCCTCCGGATGGGAAGAGCAACGTACACCGACGGCACCATCGTCGCGCGCAATACCTCTCGCAAAGCGTCTCGCCAAAGCTGCACGACAGGGCAAAACCAGTGTAAGCGGACCGGGCCAGAATTTCTGAGCGAGCGCAGATGCAGCCAGCGAAAGCTCGAAACCAAGCGCTTCGAGCGAGGCTACATCGGGAACCAAAATCGAAATGGGCTGCTCCTCCCGACGTCCCTTCCAGCGCCGCAGTGCTTGCAGAGCGGCTTCGGAACAGGAATCGACCGCAAGCCCCCACACGGTTTCCGTCGGATACGCGACGATCTTTCCCGATGCGAGCCAATCGACGGCCAAGGCAAGAGCGGGAGATTTCGCCACGCTCGGAGTCACGAGACCATCGCTCGATTGGCGATGTCACGGCGATAGTGCATTCCATCGAAGTGGATGCAGGACACCGCCGCATAGGCGCGCTTTTGCGCTTCACCGACGGTGGCACCGCACGCCGTAACGGCAAGCACACGGCCTCCGTTCGTCACGAACGCACCCGTTTCGTCTTGCTTCGTTCCCGAATGAAAAATCACGACCCCCGCAGAGGTTGCCGCCGCTTCCTTAAGCCCTTCGATGCGATCGCCTTTCGAAGCGGAGCGCGGATAGCCACGCGATGCAAGCACAACACACACGGAAGTGTCATCCCAATCGAGCGCTTGTGCAGGATCCAGCTTCCCGCGCGCCGCACCATCGAGCAGCGGAACGAGATCGCCGCGCATGCGCACCATCAGCGGCTGCGTTTCGGGATCTCCAAAGCGCACGTTGTATTCAATCACGCGCGGAGCACCGTCGGGCGCAATCATCAATCCCACGAAAAGTACGCCCACGAAGGGATTTCCGTCTTGTGCCATGCCGGCAATCGTCGGCCGCACGATTTCTTCGATCACGCGCTTTTCACTGGCCGCAGAAAGCGCAGGAGTTGGAGAATAGGCACCCATGCCGCCCGTATTTTCTCCTCGATCGCCATCATACACACGTTTGTGATCTTGGGCTGCGGCCAGCGTCACCATTCGTTCTCCGTCGGTGATCGCGTAGTACGATACTTCTTGCCCTACGAGCAGTTCTTCAATCACAACTTGATCGCCGGCAACACCAAAACGCCGCGCACCCATGATTTCCTCGAGCGCCGCAAGTGCCTGCGGCGCACCGTCGCAAACCGCAACGCCCTTGCCTGCCGCAAGACCGTCCGCTTTCACGACACACGGACCACCGAGCTTTTCCACATAAGCGCGCGCCTTGGCAAGATCGGAAAACGCTTCGAATTGGGCCGTGGGAATGCGATGTCGCACCATGAATTCTTTGGCGAAACGCTTGCTGCCTTCGAGCTGCGCTGCCGACGCTGACGGACCGAATACGGCAATGCCTGCTTCGCGCAGCGCATCCGCCAGCCCTGCAACGAGCGGTTGCTCGGGCCCGATCACGACCAAGTCCACCTTTTGTTTGTGACACAAATCGAGGACGTCCGCAGAATTCTCACCTGACACCGACGGAAAACACTGCGCATCGCGGCGCATCCCTGCGCTGCCGGGCGCGGCTAGCACCGCCTCGACGAGCGGACTCTGTGCAATTTTCCAAACGAGCGCGTGTTCGCGTCCGCCCGAACCAATCACCAAAACACGCATCGGTGTCTCCTAGTGTTTGAAGTGTCGATTTCCGGTAAAGAGCATGGCAATGCCCAACCGATCCGCCGCCGCAATCACTTCGTCATCGCGCGTCGATCCGCCAGGTTGCACCACGGCCGTTGCTCCCGCAGCGATCGCCGTTTCGAGACCGTCGGGGAATGGAAAAAAGGCATCGCTCGCGAGCACACTGCCTTGCAACGAAATGCCTACGCGTCCGGCCTTGTCACGCGCCGCATGCACAGGATCGACACGCGACGTTGCACCACCGCCAATCGCGAGCGTGCGGTTTTCTTGCGCAAACACGATCGCATTGCTCTTCACATGCTTGACGACACGCCATCCAAATTGCAACGCACGTAGCTCGCTCTCCGTCGGCTTGCGCGCCGTGACGACACGTCCTTGTGTCATGTCTTCCGTCATCAAATCGGGCTCTTGCAAGAGCACTCCGCCGTAAACCCGCTTCCAGTTGAATTCGCTGCGCGGAATCGCTGCTGCGTCGAACGTCATCAGGCGCCGTTGCTTTTTCTTGAGCAAAAACGCCAGGGCGTCGTCGGTGAAAGAAGGAGCGATCAACACTTCCGTGAAAATTTGATCGACTTCCTGCGCAAGTGCGAGATCGAACGGGCGATTCACGATGATGATGCCGCCAAACGGCGAATCCGGATCGGTGGCAAACGCATTGCGGTAGGCCGCCAGTGCCGAAGCACCACATCCAACACCGCACGGTGTATTGTGCTTCAAAATCGCTGCCGCCACGGTTTCCGTCGGATCAAAATCGAGAATCAGCTCGAGCGCGGCCTGAATATCGACCAAATTATTGAAGGAAAGCTCCTTGCCGTGAAGCTGTTTCACATAGTCGTAAAAGCGTCCGTACAGTGCAGCGCGCTGGTGCGGATTTTCGCCATAACGCAGCGTTGCCGCTTTGGCGAACTCGATCGAAAGCCGCGGCGGAAAAAGATCTGCTTCGGTTTGTTCGAGTTTTGCGAGATGGGCATGAATGGCCGCATCGTAAGCAGCCGTGCGCTCAAAGGCCTTCACGGCGAGGCGCCGCCGCGTCGCTTCGTGGAGCATGCAAGCGTTCGCTTCGAGCTCTGCGAGAATCGCAGCGTAATCGCTCGGATCGACGGCCACTGCAACAAAAGCGTGATTCTTCGCGGCAGAACGAATCATCGACGGCCCACCGATGTCGATTTTCTCGATGGCTTGCGCGCGAGTAACACCCGATTGTGACACTGTGGCCTCGAAAGGATAAAGATTCACCACCACCAGATCGAGATTGCGGATACCGTGTTCGCGCACATCGTTGCGATCTGCTTCGAGATCGCGGCGATTCAAAATTCCGCCATGCACTTTTGGGTGTAGGGTCTTCACGCGCCCGCCAAGCATTTCCGGGCTGCCCGTCAGATCGGCGACATCGACGACCGTGAGTCCTGCTTCGCGCAGCGTCGTTGCAGTCCCTCCGGAAGCGACGAGTTCCACGCCGAGCTTTGCGAGTCCCTTCGCAAACGCGACGAGGCCGGATTTGTCCGAAACCGAAAGCAGGGCGCGCTCCACACGCGTGGATCCGGTGGTCATTTCAATTCTCCTCTTCTCTCTCGAATTTGATTTTGATCTTCGTGGAAATCGCTGCACCGCTCGCACAGCGTCGGTACACCGTCGATGAAGGCACCCCAATGCGGACTCACGCAGGAGACGAGCTCGACTTGCTCCGCAAACCACCCAAGAACGGCTCAGGTTTACCGAGGGCATTCGTGAAGTCAAACCAAGAAGTGGGACTTAAAAACAAATGCGCGGCACGCGCGCTCCGACTCGCGTCAGCAAATCGTAAGAAATCGTCTCGGCAAGTTCGGCGACTTTTTCGACGCGCACGCCGCCGGTCGCAGTTTGACCAAACAAGATGGCCTCGTCGCCGATCGCAATCGGTCCTTCACCGGCATCGATCGTGATGTAGTCCATCGAAACGCGCCCCACGATCGGATGCATGCGACCGCGCAGCGTCACATGGCCACGGTTGCCAAGACAACGCGGCACGCCGTCGGCGTACCCCGCTGGCAGCGTTGCGATGATCGTCTCCTTGTCGGTGCGATAACTCCCGCCGTAGCCCACGGCTTGCCCCGCTTTCACGCGTCGCACTTGCACCACGCGCGTCGCAAACGTCATCACGGGCTTGAGCGGCACATCGAAATGCGGCGCCGGAAGCACGCCGTACAAAGCAAGCCCGACGCGCACGGCATTCGTAAACGCGAGCGCGGGCTCAAGTTCGTGGTGCGCAAGCAGAGCCGCCGAGTTTGCAGCGTGAATCAAGGGCGGACGCACTTCACGCGCCTGCGCCGCTCGCAGCGCCGCTTTGAATTGATCGATCTGTTCGTAGGTCGCAGCCAGATCTGCCTCGTCGGCGCGCGCGAAATGCGTATAGACACCTTCGAGTGTCAGGGCGCGCTCACTCACGACGAACTCGAGCAACTCTGCGGCGCGCGATGCCGAAATCCCCATTCGTGTCATTCCGGTATCGACTTCGACTTGCACTCCGATCGACAATCCGAGGTCCTGCCCTGCACCGGCGAGCAACGCCACATGACCGGCATGATGGATCGTCACCACAAGGCGCAAACGTGCTGCTTCGCGCGCTTCTGCAGCCGTGTGTACGCCGCCCATCACCAGGATAGGCACTTTGATACCCGCTCGACGCAGCTCTTCGCCCTCTTCGACGCTCAGGACTGCAAGACGCGGGCAACCTGCTGCGACCAAAGTCTCGGCCACCCGCAGCACGCCATGCCCGTACGCGTTTGCCTTGACGACCGCAATCACTTCGCGATCGCCGGCGAGATATTGAATCTTTCCAAAGTTTTCACGCAAAGCGGCGCGATCGATTTTGGCCACGGTGGGACGCCCGTTATGCAGCATTTTGGATTTCCTCGCCTGCTCGGAATTCGATTTGCGCTTCGAACGCACTGCTCGTTTCACTTGCGCACTTGAGCGCTTTCATACTTGTGATTCGACGCTGCGGCCGCTGCAAGCGGTTGCAGCACATGGCGGCTACGACCGTTTCCTTGCGCCGGTTTTACGCATCACCAACTCGGAACCTTCTCAACCCAAGAGCGTCCACAAAAACAAAACCGCAAGATTCACACCACGCGCCGCACCTTGTTCCGAGTTTCACGCGCACCGAGTCGCCGGGCTGAACACAACGCCCCGCAGTTTGACACTCCGAAATCTTCTTCGGTAGGTTCCCGCCTTGATTTTCGGGCCGAGCGGAGTGCTACACAAAGAAAATGAACGTTTCGATCAACGGGAAAAACCACGAAATTCCGCCAAATTTCACCGTAAAACAGCTACTCCAGATGCTGCAACTCGAACAACCCCGAGTCGCCGTCGCCGTGAATGCCGAGATTGTGCCGCGCTCGACGTTCGACCACCATCAACTCGCCGCGGGAGATCGAATCGAAATTCTCCACCCGGTAGGAGGAGGATAAACCATGAGCACGGCCTACACACTTGGACGACACCGTTTTACTTCGCGCCTGATCATCGGCTCGGGGAAATACAAATCGTTCCACGAAAATCTCGCTTGCCTCGAAGCAAGCGGCGCGGAAATGATGACCGTGGCTTTGCGCCGCGTCGAACTCACCACGCCAAATGGCGAAGGTCTGCTCGACGTGATTTCGCCAAAGCGCGTTGTCATTCTGCCCAACACCGCTGGGTGTTACACTGCACAAGATGCCGTGCTCACCGCCAAGCTCGCCCGGGAAGCACTCGAAACCGATCTGATCAAGCTTGAAGTCATCGGCGACACCAAGACACTCTTTCCGGACGTGCCCGCCACTCTCGAGGCAGCCAAGATCTTGATTCAAGACGGCTTCACGGTTTTGCCCTACATCACCGACGATCCCGTCGCCTGCAAGCGCCTCGAAGAGCTTGGTTGCGCTGCAGTCATGCCGCTTGCGGCGCCGATTGGTTCGGGCCTGGGCATCCGCAATCCGGCCAATCTCTTGATCATCCTCGAGCAAGCCAAAGTGCCCGTCATCGTCGATGCGGGTGTCGGCACAGCAAGCGACGCAGCGGTTGCCATGGAACTCGGCGCCACCGCCGTGTTGATGAACACCGGCATCGCGGGCGCGAAAGATCCCGTCAAAATGGCAGAAGCGATGCGGCTCGCCATTGCTGCAGGACGCCTTGCTTACGAAGCCGGTCGTATGCCGCGCCGCCTCTACGCCTCGGCTTCAAGCCCGCTCGATGGAATCGCAAGCTTCTAGGCAAGGCGCGGCGACACGATCTCCGCGCCTTGCACGCGAACGCGCAGAGCAGGCGAATCGTCCCCTACTCTGTTTGGTGACGGATCGCAAAATTTGCCGTTTGCCTTTTCTCCAGATCGTCGAGCAAGCGATCGCAGCAGGTATCGATTGGCTCCAGGTGCGCGAGCGCGATCTCGATGCGCATGCGTTGTATGCGTTGACGGAAACGCTGCAAGCACTCGTGCATCAAGACGCCGCGCAGAGCGGCAAAGCTCCCGCAAAAGCACGCACCCAAATTTTGATCAACCGCCGACTCGACGTGGCGCTCGCACTCCACGCCGACGGTGTCCACCTGGGTTCCAATGCACTTGCGCTCATGGAGGCACAAAGCCTCCTGCCTCACGACGCGCTCGTCGGTTGTGCAGCGCACTCGCTTGCCGACGTACAGAAGGCTGCGACAGATGGCGCCGACTACGTGCATCTCGCCCCGATCTTTCCTCCGCGTAGCAAGCCTGCACAAAGCCCGCCGCTTGGCCTTGCTGCTCTGGAGGAAGCAAGCCGCGTCGGCATCCCTGTCATTGCACAAGGCGGAATCACGCCGCAAAACGCCCGCGCCGCGATCGAAGCCGGTGCCAGCGGCATTGCAGTCACGGGAGAAATCCTGCTCTGCGAAACGCCTTATGAAGTGTGCCGCGCGCTGCGCGAAGCGATCGACGCAGCCAAGCCGCACGTGGCGGAACCTCATCCCAGTCAGAGCGCGACGACACCACACAAAGCGCACACAGAGGGATAGTTCCGGGGAGCAGTTTGCATGCGCAGGCATTGCTGCATTTGGTTTGCCCGTTTCGCTCGATCGCGAGGCGGTAGTTCCAGAGAGAGGTTTGCATGCGCAAGCATTGCTGCATTTTTTGTGCAATCTACGTTCCGCGCTGCCTGAATAAGGTTTGAAAGCGAGGCGTCTGGAAAAGCCGTGAAACCACTGAAGCCCATCCTTCTCCTTTTTTGCATCGCTGCGAATTTGGCTGTGTTCGTTCCTGCCGACACGCGAGCCGAAGATCCTTTTTTGCGTCGCACAGCCACGGTGCGCGTCGTCGAAAAGATCGGTCCGGCCGTCGTCAACATCACCACGGAAATCGTCGTCCAACAAAGTCCATTCCGTTCACCGTTTGGCGATCCGATGGCAGATCATTTTTTTCGCGACTTCTTCGAGCCGCGCCGCCCGCGCACCCAGACCGCGCAAAGTGCGGGCTCCGGCGTACTGATCGACGGAGAACGACGCGTGCTCACCAACGAACATGTGATCCACAATGCCAATCGCATTTTTGTGACACTCGCCGACGGACGTGAATACGATGCCGAACTCATCGGTGCCGATCCCAACAACGACATCGCCGTTTTGCAACTCAAAACATCCGACACCGTTCCGTGGGCGCCGATGGGCTCGTCTCGCGACGCCCTGGTCGGCGAACCTGTGATCGCCATTGGAAATCCGTTCGGTCTTTCGAACACGGTCACAACCGGCGTGCTCTCGGCAACGGGACGTTCCCTGCGCACCAACACCGGAACGTTTCACGGCTTTTTGCAAACGGACGCCTCGATCAATCCGGGAAAC
The DNA here is from genome assembly GCA_018262735.1 of Geobacter sp. Lineage (GTDB taxonomy): Bacteria > Myxococcota_A > UBA9160 > UBA9160 > JADFDR01 > JADFDR01. The sequence goes on along the minus strand of JADFDR010000021.1, from coordinate 2,696 downwards.
TCCGGCGGACCACTTCTCAACGCGGAAGGCACGCTGATCGGAATCAACACCGCGATCTACAACGGCGCCGAAGGGATCGGCTTTGCCATTCCGATTGATGTCGCGCAACGCATCGTCAACGAATTGATCGCGCACGGTGAAATCACACCGATCTGGCTTGGCTTCGATGCGCAAGATCTCACGCCGGAATTGCGACGCGCTCTCCAGATTCCAAACAAAATCGCCGGCGCAGTCATCAACCGCGTCGAAGCCAACAGCCCGGCAGCGCGCGGCGGTTTGCAACGCGGCGATGTCGTCACGAGTTTCGACGGACAATCGGTAGAAACCGCAAGCGACGTCAACTCATTAATGCGTCGCTCGATACGCGGACAAGAAATTCCGCTCGAAGTTTGGTCCAATCCAAATGCGCGCAAAGTCTCCTTGCGTGCCGAAGAACTCAAACCTGCCGCGATCGACGCACTTGCATGGTCGATCCTCGGCGTCGAACTCAAAGCGAATGCTCGGGGTGTCTTGGAAGTCGCGAATGTGCGCGCATCGAGTCCCGCGCAGCGGCTCGGCATGCAGAAACGCGATCTCTTGCTCGCAATCAACGGACGACGTCTCGCAAATCAGGCGCTTCTACGAAATGCGCTGGTCGATCTGCGAGGTGCAAACTATGCACGTTTGATCGTGCAACGCGGAAACGGTCAATACCATGTCACGATTCCTTTGCAATAAATTCGAACTTCGGTACGTCCGACTTTCATTCACTCAAAAGTGAGGTTCACAAAAATGCGTCGAATTGGTTCTCTCCTTTTTCTTGGTGTACTCGTCGTCGGCATTCTCGTTGCCAGCGGAAAACTCGAACTCAATTGGAAGCAAAACGATGCAGGAGCAGGCGTCGTTGAGCAAAACGAAGGCGGGACGGATGTCGCTCGCAAAGCGGCGCCCTCCAATCTCCCCTTCTGGAAGGAAGTGAGCGGAAGCCCGGCCAATCCGACCCAACTCGTGCCGGTGAGCTTTGCGGATCTTGCCGAAAAAGTTTCGCCCGGCGTCGTCAACATTCAAACGTCACGCATGGTGAAACAATTTAATGTCAATCCCTTCAACGGAGAACCCATGAATCCATTGCCGAACAATCCCTTCGGCAATCCCTTTCAAGACAACGGCAGCGAAGTGGAAGTGCCTGCGCTCGGTACCGGCTTTGTCATCTCCGAGGACGGCTACATCGTGACCAACAATCACGTCGTCGAAAAAGTAGACAGCATCACCGTCGTGTTTCTCGACGGCTCCGAACATCCCGCGAAGATCATCGGCCGCGATCCCAAAACCGACATCGCGCTGATTCGCGTCGAAACGAAAGAGAAGCTGCCGTCGCTGCCGCTCGGCGATTCGGACCTCGTGCGACCCGGAGACTGGGTGCTCGCCGTCGGAAATCCCTTCGGTCTTGCCCACACGGTGACTGCGGGCATCGTGAGCGCCAAAGGTCGTGCGATCGGCCTTGGCCCCTACGACAACTTCATTCAGACCGACGCCGCCATCAATCCCGGCAACTCCGGCGGTCCTCTGATCAATCTTCAAGGTGAAGTGATCGGCATGAACACGGCGATCAATCCGCGCGCGAACACCATTGGATTTACGGTGCCCATCAACATGGTGAAAGAGGTACTGCCACAGCTCAAGTCTCAGGGACATGTCACGCGCGGCTGGCTTGGTGTGGTGATTCAACCGATCAACGAAGCACTGCAAAAATCTTTCAAGCTACCCTCGAAAGACGGCGCACTCATTTCGAAGATCGAACCAAGCGGTCCCGCAGCGCAAGCGGGCTTGAAGCATGGCGACGTGATCATTCGCTTCGACGGAGAAGTGGTCGCCAAGATGGAAGATCTCCCGCGCCTCGTCGCGCGTGCATCGGTCGGCAAAAAAGTGTCGATCGTCGTTTTGCGCGATGGCCAAGAGAAGACCTTCAGCGTCAAAGTTGGCGAAATGAAAGAGCCTGAACTCGATGACACATCTCCGATTCACGAAGAAGCACAAAGCGGATTCAAGCTCGGTGTGCGCGTGCAAGATCTCAACGATCAGATCGCCGCGCAGTTGCAAATTCCAACCACCGAAGGCGTCGTCGTCACGGCGGTGTTGCCCGGCAGTGCGGCGCAATCGGCCAATTTGCAACCCGGGGATGTCATTCTCGAGATCGACCGTAGCCCCGTCAAAAACGTAAAGGAATTGAAGACGCAGCTCGCGAAAGCAAAAGGACAGGTACTGCTCCTCATCCGACGTGGTGATGGAACGCTCTACGTGCCCGTCGCAAGCAAGGAACAATGACGCCACCCCATGCTGGCCCTCTTTCGAAGGAGGGCCAGCATGGCAAACGTCCCGTCTTTCGTGTGCACGACCATCCCGCTTTTTCGCTTGCGTGGCGAGACCTCGAGACTTCAAGGAAAACGCCAAGCGCACGCACTCCAAAACTCGCTTCTCACGCTCGGAATTTCTTGACAGCAAAAGGCGTGAGCTTATCTGACTGCCCATGCAGTTCGAAAAACTCACAATCAAAAGTCAGGAAGCCTTACGTGCCGCGCAGACCCAAGCGACGGAACTTGGCCACGGCACGATCGATTCTGCGCATCTTTTGCACGCGCTCCTCGCACAGCCCGACGGCAGCACACTGCCTGTCTTGCAAAAGCTCGGCGTTTCCATCGGCACGCTTCAAGCACGCG
>JADFDR010000219.1 GCA_018262735.1 Geobacter sp. | reverse complement strand
TGACGAGGACTTCTTTGTTAGCAAGCGCAATGTCCGCACCGGCGTGAATCGCAGCGAGCGTCGGCTCGAGCCCCACCGCACCCACAAGTGCCGACACCACGAGCTGCGCGCCACACGCCGCCACCTCGCACAACCCCGCATCGCCAATCGCGATGCGCAATTCCGGATCACGCACCACAGCACGCAGCGCAGCCGCCGTCTCAGCATCGGCTACACTGACAAGTGTTGGATGAAATTTTTCGATTTGTTGCGCGAGCTTTGCCGCATTGCGACCCGCGCCCAAGGCAACGACGCGGTAGCGCTCTGGAAACGAGGCCACGACGTCGAGCGTCTGTTCCCCAATGCTCCCCGTGCTGCCAAGGATGCTGATTGACTTCGTCATCTACCGAACTTTGCCGCGAATTTGATCGCCCGTCATACCAAAGCGTCGCTCGCGACTTTGATAGTCGAGAATCGCATCGACGAGGTGTGCTCTGCGAAATTCAGGCCACATGACATCAGTTGTGTGTAGCTCCGCATAGGCAATCTGCCAAAGCAAAAAATTCGAAACTCGCGATTCTCCGCCGGTGCGAATCAGAAGATCCGGATCCGGCAAATCTGGCAAATAAAGTTTCGATTGAAACATTTTCTCATCGATCGAATCCGGTTCGAGCCGTCCGTCTTGCGCCTCGTGTGCCAGCTTTTGTGCTGCATCGACGATCTCTTGGCGACCGCCGTACGAAAGCGCAAACACAAGCTCCATAGCCTGGTTGACCTCCGTGCGTTCAATCGCCGACGCGAGATTCCGGCGCACCGTTTCCGGCAAGCGCTCCGTTCGTCCCATCACACGCAAGCGTATGCCCTGCTCGGCAATTTCTTCGAGTTCGCTTTTGAGATAGCGCTCGAGCAAGCGCATCAGCTCCGTCACTTCGCGCTTGGGACGATTCCAGTTCTCTTGGGAAAAGGCATACAAAGTCAGCGTCGGAATCCCAAGCTCATGCGCCGCACGGATCACTGCGCGCACCGATTCCACCCCTTGCCGATGGCCTTCAATACGCGAGCGTCCTTGCTGCTGTGCCCAGCGTCCATTGCCATCCATGATGATTGCCACATGTTTGGGTAGACGGTCCGGCCGAATCTTTTTTGCTTGCATGAAAATCAGACCTGCAGAACTTCTTTTTCTTTCTGCGCCGCAATTTCATCGATCTTGGAGTTGAATTCGTCGGTGATGTCCTGAATTTGCTTCTCGCAGCGGTGTCGATCGTCTTTCGGAAGATCGCCCGACGTTTCCATTTCCTTGATCAACGCCAGCGCATCACGCCGCGCATCGCGAACGCGCACTTTGTGTTCTTCCGCGATCTTCTTGACCTTCTTCACCAAATCTTTGCGTCGCTCTTCCGTGAGCGGCGGCACGGCAAGACGAATCACTTTGCCATCGTTGGTTGGTGAAATTCCGATATTCGAAGCCAAAATGGACTTCTCGATATTGCTGATCACGCCGCGATCGTAAGGCGAAATCACAATCATGCGAGGATCCGGAACTGCGAAATTCGCGAGCTGCTTGAGCGGCGTCGACGAACCGTATGCATCGACGTGAATTCCGTCGAGCAACGCCGCACTCGCGCGCCCCGTCCGCACTTTGTGTAACTCGGCCTTTACGTGCTCGCTCACTTTCTGCATCGATTCACGCACATCGGAAATGACCATGCCACTTTCGTCCGCCATTTGCCCTCCCGTTCTCGAATTCGTGTTCGGTTCCGGATTCCCTCTCGGACTGTCTCACTTCGGTGTCACCCTGCGTCAGCACTCGATGGATAACGCTGCTCGTCGGACGGATTTTCTGTTCCGTCGGAGAAAACGCGCTACTCGCTCACCAACGTGCCAATTTTGTCGCCACAAACCACTTTGTAGATATTGCCCGGCACCGTCATATCAAAAACCAAGATCGGCATCTTGTTTTCGCGACACAACGCCACGGCAGTTTGATCCATGAAACGCAAATTTTCACGAATCGCTTCGTCGTAACTCAAACGCTCGAAGCGCTTTGCGTCGGAGTGCTTTTCCGGATCCGCATCGTACACGCCATCGACGCGCGTGGCCTTGAGCACCATTTCGGCTCCAATCTCGGAAGCGCGCAACGTCGCGGCGGTGTCGGTCGTAAAATAGGGATTGCCGGTTCCCGCAGCAAAAATCACCACACGACCTTTTTCAAGATGACGCACGGCGCGGCGGCGAATGTAAATCTCAGCCACCTGTTTGATCTCGAGCGCAGAAAGCACGCGCGTCGGAATGCCCAGCTTCTCGAGCGCATCCTGCATTGCGACGGCATTGATCACGCTCGCCATCATGCCCATATAATCTGCCGCCGTACGATCCATCCCGGCTGCGGCGGCCGTCATCCCGCGGATGATATTGCCTCCGCCGATCACAATGCCGAGCTCGACACCGAGCGCGTGAACATCACGAATTTCCGCCGCAATCCGACTGCTCACCGTCGGGCAAATTCCAAAACCGCCTTCTCCGGCAAGAGCCTCACCGGAGATTTTCAACAGCAAGCGGCGGTATTGAGGCTTCACGATACGAACGCCTCTCCAAGCTTGAATCGCACGTAACTCACCACGCGAAGCGGAGCACCCAATTGTTTGCCCGCATCGGCAAGCACCTTCACGATAGTGCGATCGGGATCCTTCACGAACTCTTGCTCGAGAAGACAGACTTGCGCATAGAACTTGTTCACTTGGCCTTCGATGATCTTGTCGATCACTTTCTCGGGCT
>JADFDR010000218.1 GCA_018262735.1 Geobacter sp. | reverse complement strand
CAATGGTGCCATCCACCGCGATGCTCGAGATCGCCTCGGTCGGAGCACAGGTTACGGCGTTCTGAGCCTGCGCCACCGTCGAAAACCCAAGGGCGACAGCGGCGAACATTGCGATGCGAATCGAATTCTGCATAAAAGTCAGCTCACCTGTGAAAACCGAAATTAATTCCCGTACCAAAACGCGAGACCGTTGATACGCGATCCATTGAAATTATCGACGTTCCAGTTCCCGTCCCACGCCGTCCATTCGAGCACGAAACCCTCGTCGTTTGTGGTGCTCTCCGAGTTTCCGATGATGTGGTAGCCGATGCTGGTGTTCGAGTTTGGCGTGAGGGTGGTCGTTGCGCCGTTGCCTTCAAGTCGCGCACAGGTTTGCTTCATGTTGGTCCCGGTGTAGGCCACGACGCAAAAGTTCCAGAACACGTTTGCTCCGCCTCGGTTGTTTGTAACTTTGACCGCGCGCGAGCTTTGGATGTACTCAAGTTTCACGTTGTTGCTCTGGCTACCGTCGGGATACGTCCAAAAAGTCGTTGTTTGATTGGCGGGGGCCAAGATACGAAGGTCACGCGAGTTGACGTTCCCCGTGCCGGGGATTCCAGTGGGCCCGGTCACTCCTGTTACTCCCGTGGGCCCCGTTGGGCCGGCTGGCCCCGTTGAGCCGATCGGTCCCGTTGCACCGATTGGACCCGTTGCGCCGGTGTTACCTGCTGGCCCTGCTGCGCCCGTTAGACCCGTTGGCCCTGCCGGGCCGGTCGGTCCGGCTACGCCTTGTGGGCCGGTTGTGCCGGTCGCGCCGGTTGCGCCGGTTGCGCCGGTCGGGCCCGCATTGAAGGGAGTGCAGCCATAGGTGCCGTCGACTGCCAGGCTGTTGAGGCCCTCGCCCGACGAACAGTTGGCCGATTGCCCGTGCGACACCGACGGCGCACCGAGAATCGCCGCACCGGCGACGATCAGCCCAAATCCAAAACCTCGAAGTGCATCGCGCATGACTCATCACTCCCAAAAACTTTTGATTGCTCGTGTGTCCGTTTTTCTTTTCGACGGAGACACTTATAAATCGCACGGGAACTTTTGGTGTCGATGCTGAAAAGCCAGTTTTCGCGTCTTTTTCTCGCCGAAGTTGAAAAAACGCACTCGTTACTTGCCGAGCACTTGCTGCAAAGTTGCACATCGGTGCTCGGCGTGCTGCCGGCGCTTCGAAAGTTTGTTTTTGCATCGCAAGACGGGCGAGGTTCGACTCCGACGTAAAATTCGCAACAGAATCTGTGGCAGAGTTGGTTCTGCGCGACGGAGCCTGCGTGGGTTTCGTGCCGTGAATGAGGCAGGCAGGCTTGCGAGGCGTAGTTGTGAAGAATGGTAGGGCGGGAGCGCAGGGCATTGGAGTCGTGAAGCAAAACGCGCCAGCGAGCGCAGTGGGAGCAAGCGGCGAGGAGCCGCGTGGAGGTGGGCGATGCGAGTAGGAATGATCGGGCTTGGCCGGATGGGAGCAAATCTCGTCAAGCGTGCCGTACGGGGTGGACACAAATTTGTGACATACGACGCCGATCCGGCTGCCGTGCAGGCGTTGGTTTCGTCGGAGGCAGGGCAGGTGGCGGGCGCCGCTTCGCTTGGAGAGCTTACGGCCAAGTTGCAAGCACCACGCGTGATCTGGGTGATGGTGCCGGCTGCGGCCGTCGATGCCGTTGTGCGTGAGTTGGCGCCGCATCTTGAGCGCGGCGACACGCTGATCGACGGTGGAAATTCGCATTATCAAGACGATCTGCGGCGCGCGCAGGAGCTTGCGGCGCGCGGTGTGCATTACGTCGATGTGGGCACGAGCGGCGGCGTGTGGGGGCTCGAGCGCGGGTATTGCTTGATGATCGGTGGCGATACGGAGATCGTGCAAAAACTCGAACCTCTTTTTGTGTCGCTTGCTCCCGGCATGGATGCGGCGCAACGTACGCCAAATCGTGTAGGTCCGCCGTCTGCTGCAGAGCAAGGCTATTTGCATTGCGGTCCCGTCGGTGCCGGACATTTCGTCAAGATGATTCACAATGGGATCGAGTACGGGATGATGGCGGCCTACGCGGAGGGCTTCAATCTTTTGCACCATGCGGCACTCGGGTTGGAAGATCCGCGTACTCATCCGGAAGCGGCGGCGCTGCGCGATCCCGCACACTTTCCGTATCGCTTTGCGCTCGACGAGATTGCGGAAGTCTGGCGGCGTGGAAGTGTCGTTGGCTCGTGGTTGCTCGATTTGACGGCACAATCGCTCCATGAAGATCCGACGCTCGATGGGTTTGCAGGCAAGGTCTCGGATTCGGGAGAAGGGCGCTGGACCGTGGAGGCGGCGATTCAGTCGGGCGTGCCCGCGCCGGTGTTGACGGCGGCGCTGTATTCGCGTTTTGCGTCGCGCGAACGCGATGTGTTTGCCAACCGTATTTTGTCCGCGATGCGCAAGGCGTTCGGCGGACACCGAGAAGTGTCAGATCGCAAGTCGTGATGCGGCCTCGTCGTCGACGACGAGATGCATCTCCTCGCAAGCGATGCGGCTTGCGGGGATCGAAAGATCGCCACACAAAAGCTTTTGAAGTGCAACACTTTTTTGTTTTCCTGTGACGATCCAGAGCACGCATTTGGCGCGGTTGAGCAGAGGCAGCGTGAGTGTCATGCGCTGCGGTGGAGCACCGACGGTGCTAAGGCCGACTTTGCGCCGCGTTTCCTCAAGGATTGGATCGCCGGGGAAAAGCGAAGCGGTGTGCCCATCGTTGCCAAGGCCCAGA
>JADFDR010000217.1 GCA_018262735.1 Geobacter sp. | reverse complement strand
TAAAACGCAGTGCACCATTCACCACGTTTCGATAACGCTCTTGCGTTTCCGTCACATAGATTCGCGCAGCCGCCGGTACGACGGCCGAAACCGCAATCCCCGACATCGTGCCCACAACGAGCAAGAGCCTCGACACCGCAGAATACTCTCCGACCATTTCTTGTGTTGCCACCAAAGCAAGAAGCAAAACATCGATCTGGGCAAATGCAGTTATGGTCAGCGACGTAGAAGCGTACGGAAGGGATTGGTACAGCGTTCGCCAGTGCGGCGATCGAGTCCACGAGATTGAAATGAACTGACGTACCCACAAAAGTGAGAGTCCAAATTGAATGAGAGCTGCGAGCAGCGCAGCAATACCTACGACACGAATCGGATATCCCAGCCAAAGCAAGACAACGGACGGTCCAGCGTAAATCGCCGAGTACACCAATTGGAGTATACTCTCGCGATCAAAGCGCTCTCGAGCACGAAACACCGACTCGTTCAGATAGGTAAAGGAACGAATCACGGAACCAAGCGAAAGCCAAACGCAAAGTTCGCGAACCCAGGGATCAAAAGGCAACACAAAATAGAGTATGCCGATCGCCACCATTGCAAGAACTGCCGAAAACAGCTTCAATCCCAGCGCGCGCGCATACTCTTCCGCCAACGTATCGGGCGCTACGGCACCTTCTCGCACAATGCGTGGCGCAAGACCGACATCGACGAGAAACACGAAATACACCGAGATGGAAACTGCGGTCGCATAACCGCCAAGCCCTGCCTGCCCTCCGAGATGGCCCAGAGCCGACTGCACAAAAAGCAGCAAAAACCGACTCGCCAAAGTCGCTATCGCAACAAAACCGATATTTTTCAATATGGTCTTCAGCTGAGCTCCAAGGTGCAGCGCGCGCAATCTCGATCTCCTACAAAAAAATGGTCATCGGATATGGCTCACATGCAAAACGCATACACCAACACCAAGCCATGTCACTCTCTTTCGCGAACTACGCGCTCCGCAGCCAGCGTGCGATAAAGCTTCTCCATGCTCTCCGTGTGACGCTCCATACTAAATTGCGACACATGCTCAAACCCGCCGCGTCCGATCCGATCCGCAAGCGCGTCGTCTTGCAAAAGTTTTTCGATCGCCTGTCGCAACGCTGCAACGTCTCCGGGAGGACAAAGAAGACCACTCACACCGTCGGAAATCATATCCGTATTTCCACCCACACAACTCGCCACAACCGGTCGTGACCAAGATTGCGCTTCGCAAATCACGGTGTTCATGGGCTCGTGCCAAAGCGAAGGCACGACAACCATGCGACTCGACCGATAGCGCTCCGCAACTTGCTCCGCGTTCAATCGCCCCAAAAGAGAAACTCGTGCGTCGCCCTGCGTCAAACGCTGCAACTCGGACAGCGCCTCGCCATCCCCCACAAATTCGAGTCGCACCGACGAAACCTTGATTTCGCGAAAGGCACGATACAACTCAAAAAGCCCCTTGGCTCGCGTTGCCCGTCCCGCGAAAAGAATCGTGTTGTTTTTCGACGGTGGCGTAAATTCGCGCAACTTCAAATTCGGCACGCCGTTGGGGAGGTAAACAATTTTGTGTTTCTGAAAACCACTTTGCAGCAAGCGTTCCTGCATAAAGCTCGAAATTGCGATTACGCGATCCACGGGTTGCAACTCGCGAAGCATTTGCCGTCGGAAGAAGCGACAGGGCAAAGGTTTTGTTTCGCAAATTTCACCGCGCTTGCGATACAGCCCACCCTTGGGACACTCAAATTGGTAACCATGAAAAGTCACCACATGCAGCGCCATGGGACAGGCCCGGCGAAACGCGCCATAGGAAATGCGCGGAATATAATGTGCATGGATCAGATCCGGCTGAAATTGGGCAGCCACCTCTTCGAGCGATCGTTGCAGCCACGGGTTCCGAGGCATCGTCGCCATTTCGTACAGTTTGTCTGCCGAAGACGGAACACCATTTTGTGTAAAAGGATTGAGCGCAATGCGTCGGTGAATTCTCACTCCATCCTGATTTTCGATGGAAGCAGAAGCCCCGCGAACCGATTCGTGCGCCGTGAATACTTCCACCTCGTGACCGCGCTCGACCAAGGCACGAGCATGATAAAATGCAATCCGCTCCGCTCCGCCAATGTCATAAGGCGGATAACGATCCGAGAGAATCAAAACCTTCAACGAGCTCTTCTCCTTTCGCTACGAACGATCCGCACAAAGCTCACCGCTCGGCCGATCGCTCGCGCGTCAGCTGCAATTTCCAGGATAAAAAACAGGCGAATTCTTGCACAAAGACGACACGCACTGCCAAGAAGGAATGCGCGTGCCGCCGGAGAGGCAACGCGCAAAAGACATTCCGTGTTGAACTCATTCAGGGCGGGTTGATGTTATCGCGCCATATCGTCGAAGCGCCCACCCCGCCATGCGACGTGCCACCCTCGACCACAACGCCGCTGGCGTTGTCGTACGCTTGATTATCGGTCACGAGATTCCAATTTGCTGCCCCTGCTTCGTCGACGCAGCGAAACACAACATTTTGGCAAGTATTGCCACTCACGGTCACACGATTGCCCGACAGATAGATTCCGCGACCTGCCGTATTCAAAAGAATATTGCGGCTGATCACCTTTGCCTGGGACGAACTCACACCGAACTGGCCACCGCAACCTTCCAACCAATTGTCGGAAATGACAGTTCCGCCGCGAATGCATTGACCACCCGGACTCTTAATTGTGTTACCGCGGATGACAACATTGGCGGACACTGT
>JADFDR010000216.1 GCA_018262735.1 Geobacter sp. | reverse complement strand
GTGTCCGACCGTGCGTGCAACGCGCGGCGCCATCTTGTCGTCGCGTGCCGCCTCTCCGAGCAATTCCCAAATCTTCCCTGACTCGAGCAGATCGTGCGGCAACACGGAATCGAGTTGCTCGCCTGCGACCCGTTCGACGGAGATTGACCAGATCCGACAAAATTCAGGATTGGCCGTCACGATGCGCCGCTCGGCATCGAGCACGACAAGCGCCGACGGAATCTCGCTCACGATCGCATCGGCCAAGCGCTCGAGCCAAAGGATACGCCGTTCTGCGTCACCGCGTTCGCGTGCAGTGCGCCAGCGTCGAATGTGTTCGAGCGCAACGACAGGCAAAAGATCGACGAAGTCTTCACCCGTTTCGACGCAATCCGCAGCGCCAAGCTGGAACACTTCGAGTGCAATCGCGTGATCACCTTGATGTGTCACAACGATCACCGGCGGACGCGACTCTTGATTCATAGCCAAGATACGATCGCCTTCGGGACCAAGCGCGTAATCGAGCACGACGAGATCAGCGCTTTCTCGACGGAACGCCTCGAAACAACCCGCAGCATCGTGCACAATTTCGATTTTGACTTCGGGGCCGAGGCGTTTGAGCGCACGGAGCGTGCCGCGCGGATCGACCACTCCCGAAAACGACTCGGGCTCTGCAACGATCACGCGAACGAGGTGTACGGTTTCCATCAAACTCGACTCAATCCGTGAAGTGGGCGATCTCTCCTCGCGACCCTCGATCGGCAAACAGCCTCGTCGACTCTACGCGATCTCGCACCACGACCCAATTTCATTCTGCATTCCACAGCAAACCATGCTTGGCAAGTTTCCGATACAACGTACTGCGGCCCAGACCGAGCACACGCGCCGCTTCGCGCACATCGCCGCCGACTTCGCGCAAGGCACGCTCGAGCGCACAACGCTCATACGCATCGAGCGAAAGCGCGATGCCGCGTGGCGCCGATGCAAGCGAGGCCGAGACACGGCGCGCAAGCGGCAAATCTTTCGTCTGCAGCGACGTACCGCGTGCGGTCGCCATCGCCGACTCGATCGCGTTCTCGAGTTCGCGCACATTGCCCGGCCACTCGTAACTCGAAAGCATGTCGAGCGCGCTGTCTTCGATGCCGACGACGCGCGAATCCGGATGACGATATTTTTGCAAGAAGTGGTGTGCCAAAAGCGGAATGTCTTCTTTGCGCTCACGCAGCGACGGAATCTCGATGCGCACCACATTCAAGCGATAGAACAAATCCATTCGAAACAGTTGTTCTTCAACCATCTTTTCAAGATCACGATGCGTCGCAGAAATCAGACGCAGATCGACGCGCACGGCCTCCGTCGCACCGACGGGACGCACTTCTTTGTATTGCAATGCGCGCAGAAGTTTGGCTTGCGCGCTTTGCGGCAGCTCGCCGACTTCGTCGAGAAACAGCGTGCCTTGATTGGCGATGCGAAACAAACCCGGCGCACCGACGGCACCGGTAAACGCACCTTTTTCGTGTCCAAAAAGTTCGCTTTCGACAATCGACTCCGGAAGGGCTCCGCAATCGATAGGCACGAACGGTTTTTTTGCGCGCGGACTCGCTTCGTGCAGCGCGCGCGCGACAAGCTCTTTGCCTGTACCGCTCTCGCCATGAATCAGCACATTGCTTTCGTTGTGGCGCAGACTTTGGATTTTGCGCACGAGCGCGCGCATCTTCGGCGAATTGCCGATCAATTGCGGCCCCGCACTTCGCTCGCGTAACACTTCTTCGAGTCGCCGATTGCGCTGCACGAGCGCGCGCTTTTGCAGCGCTTGCTGAATCGTCGTGCGAACGCGATGAATATCCTCGAACGGTTTTTCGAGATAGTCGAACGCTCCGCGACGCATTGCCTTCACGGCAGTCTCGATGCTCGCGTGCCCCGTCATCATCACGACTTCCACCTCGGGACGTTCACTCTTGATGCGGTCGAGAAGATCGAGACCACTCGTGCCATGCAGAAACAAATCCACGAGTACCAAACTCAAACTCGGGTCGTGCAAGTAGGGATCGACGGCCGCAGACGATTCCGCCAGTGCGACCCGAAACCCATCGCCCACAAGAATCCGCTCGAGCGAACGCAACAAAAGGGGTTCGTCATCGACGAGAAGAATCAGTCCCGGTTGCGAGAAAAACTCCGATTCATCCGACGGAAAATCTGGAAGCAGACTCTTGAAATCCATGCCGTTTCCTTCGGTCCCAAAATCGAGACACTTGAGAAAAAGGCTAGTTGAATCCGCCGGAGCCTGCATTTAGACTCGACGAACCTTCGGAGGAAAGACTTCTGCGCAAATCGCAAATCCTCATCGTCGACGATGAGGAGAACTATCGGAAAATGCTCGAACGCATCCTTTCGAGAACGAAAGGATATGCGATCTCGTGTGCGCGCGATGCAAGCGAAGCACTCTCCATCCTCGCCAGTCAACCGATCGATTTGGTGCTCACCGACGTAAAATTGCCCGGAATCAACGGCCTCGAACTCGTACGTCAAATCCGGGATATCCGTCCCGATCTGCCTTGCATCGTGATCACAGGTTTTGGTGGTGCCGAAAACTCCGTCGAAGCACTACGCGCCGGCGCATTCTGGTTTCTCGAGAAACACTTCGAACACGGAGATGTGGACGTCGTGCGACGACTCGTCGGGCAAGCGATCGAACACGGGCGCCTCAAGGCAGAAAATCGCATTCTGCAAAATCAGCTACGCGAGAAGTACGGCCTCGAGAACATCATCGGCAAAAGCGACGCGCTCCAAGACGTGCTCGACATCGTC
>JADFDR010000215.1 GCA_018262735.1 Geobacter sp. | reverse complement strand
TACTCGGCTGCCAGAAGCAAAACGATCTTTACGCGGAGATCAAAAACCTTCGGACGCTGCCGGCGGTGGATCACCTTGGCTTGACTCCGTCCCTTGCGAGCCGGTCATCTTCCGATCGGAATGCGGACGCCCGACAAACTCGATCGGTCGCTCGCCCGTGAGGTGCGCTTCGGTCAACACATAATCACCGAGCCACGAAGCCGTAAAAATCGGATCGGAAACATCCGCATCACCACCCGCAAAGAGCCAGGCCAGACCGCCGATGATCGATCCCGTTCCGGCATACAAAATCTTCGTCGGGATGTAGAGAAGGTTTGCACCCGCAGCACCAAGCCCAAGCCCAATGGCACGGCCCGCACCCGGCTCGAGTGCCTTCGACGTCGTCGGAGCCATGGCCACCATGAATCCGAAAACGATGCCGATCACCAAATGACTCATGCGTCGATTCATTTCTTTTTGCATCTCTCTCTCCTGCTGAGTGCGACGAAGTGCGCACGCGCAATGCGGGGGGCACGCCCATTTTGCCGAGGGAATCCCGCTCTCGTCAAGCTTACTTCCTCGATCCGCAATCGAAGCATACGCAGCAAACCGAACGCCCATTTTTTCGCTAGGGTTCGACGCCATGCACGAACTGCGCAAAGAAAGTGTCGAAGAGATCTGCTGGTTGCCTCCGACGGGATTTTTTCTTTCCGAGCGCAAACGCCTGCTACAAACCCAGCCGCTCGGCCCCGTGCTCGACGTCGCGTGTGGTCCCGGTCGTCATGCACTGGCGACTGCGGAACTCGGACTCCCAACCATCGCCATCGATCGCAACGCGAAAGCCTTGGCTTTCCTCGAATCCCGAAAAGCACGACTGCCGATTCTCTGCGTGCGTGCCGACCTCGAAGCACGCAACTCCCTTCCCGTCGCCCACGATTCGTGCGGCGCAATTCTCGTGTTTTGTTTTTTACACCGCCCGCTTGCACCAGCGATCGTCGACGCACTCGCTCCGGGCGGATTGCTTTTCTATCAGACCTTTACCGAGAAACAACAAAGCCTCGATTACGGCCCGAAGAATCCCGCATTCCTGCTGGGCGAAGGAGAGTTGCCACAGCTCTTTCCCTCACTCGAGGTCGTTGCCTACCACGAAGGAATCGATACGAGCGCGAGGCGGCCGCGATACGTCGCGCAACTCATCGCCCAAAAACACAAGAAAGAGTAGGCAGGAGAGAGTGCACGTTTTCCGCTCTACACAAAAAAGAAAAGCAGAGAGCCTCGCAAACGACCTCAGACGCCTCGAACCACTCCCGCTTTGTCCATGCGCGTTGATTTTTCACCGACGGAAAACATCCGCCATAGTTTACGAAAATGCTCGAAAAACGAAATGGATCAGAGGCTCTTTACATTGTTGCGGCGCGCGCAAGCGCCTCAATACGGTCAAGTGCCCATTGCGCATGCTCGACGAGCATTGCGTCGTCGCTCGCACGATGTCGCTCGATCCACGGCAGCAATTCGCAATCGCCGCTATTGCCCGCCGCGATCAACGCATTGCGCATCAGGCCGCGATACTTCGACCGACGCAATGCTGTGTCGCGCGTCGCCGCGCGCCACGCATCGGGTGTCAATTCGAGAAGCCAGCGTAAAGCGGGCGCGCGCCATTCTGCACGCGGCCAAATGCGGGCGCGCAGACCGTGTGCATCCGTCGGTACGTCCTGCGTCGGCCGGCGGTTCCACGGGCAAACCTCCTGACAAAGATCGCAACCAAAAACATGCGCACCCTGGGCGACACGCAGCGCGTCGGGGATTCCTTCTTTGGCCTCGATCGTCGTATAGGAAATGCAGCGCCGCGCATCGACTACGCGCGGCTCGACAATCGCCTGTGTCGGGCAAACTTCCAAACACGCCGTACACGTTCCGCAACGATCCGCGATGCGCACATCGTTTTCCAGTTCCAGATCGACGAACAACACGCCAAGAAAAAAATACGAGCCAAATCGAGGATGAATCACGCAGCCATTCTTGCCAATCCAGCCAAGCCCGCCATACACAGCAAGTACACGCTCTTGAATCGGACCGGTATCCACATAACTACGACACGTCAGCTTGCGCCCTGCACACACTTCGAGTGCTGCCTCGAGCGCACGCAAACGATCGAGCAAGACGTCGTGATAATCCTCGCCTCCCGCATAGCGCGAAACGCGAGATTCTCCAGACACAAAATCGTGTCGCATGCCGTGGTGATAGACAAAGCCGACGACGATTGCACTCTTCGCACCCGACAACACGCGCTGCGGATCGACACGCTCCTCGACACGCCGCGCGAGATAATGCATTTCGCCGGCAAAGCCGCGCGCGAGCCAGTCGCGCAAGAATTCGGTCTCCGGGAGCGGCGTCGCGGGCGCAATGCCGGCCAAATCGAAACCCAGACCCAGCGCAAGCGCTTTCACCGTCTGCGACGAAACGTGCGATTGAGCTTCTCGAAACGACTCGTTCATGCTTTTCCTTACCACGCCACCGAGGGAGAAAGGCGCAAGTATAAGCGGAACATCTTGAGCTGCGACTTCTTTCCTCACGCTCCGAAAACACGATCGCACCGCACTGGCCAACGTCGGAGTTTTGCGCCAAAGTATTTCGACATCGGGTATCGGTTCGTCGCGTTAATCAGCGCTCCCTCTTGTGGCACGTCCTCATGGATCGACATTTCGCACTTTGGCGTTTGTCGATCGTTTTGCGCTTGCACGAATCGAAACCGAATCACCCAAGGCACCGCACCATGCGCTGCCAAAAACAAAAATGGAGACAAGCATGGG
>JADFDR010000214.1 GCA_018262735.1 Geobacter sp. | reverse complement strand
TCAGCGCGCGCAGCACATTTATCAGAAAATCTCGGGGACGACGACGAACGACCGTTCGATCATCAATACGCGCGACGAGCCTCACGCAGATCGAGAGAAGTATCGGCGATTGCATGTGATCGTCGGAGACTCGAACATGAGCGAGTACACGAATTTTTTGAAAGTGGCGGCGTGCACCGTCGTGCTGCAAATGATCGAGGATAATTTCATCAACAAGGATTTCACGCTACGCAATCCTGTGAAATCGATCAAAGACATTTCCTACGATACGACGTGCCGGCGCAAAATGCGTCTCGACAACGGCAAGGAATATTCGCCTCTCGATATTCAACTCGAGTATCTCGAGATGGCGCAGAAATACATCGAACAATTTCCGGTGAGTGAGGAACTGCGCGACGGCATCGCGAAGTGGCAGTATGTGATGGATTGCCTTGCGGACGATCCGGACAAGCTCGATCGGGAAATCGACTGGGTGATCAAACGCAAGATGATCAGGCGTTTTCTCGATGCGCGATCGGCGAGCTGGACGGATCCGCGTGCGTTCATGCTCGACTTGCAGTATCACGACATTCGCTTGAATCGCGGGCTGTACTATTTGCTTGAGCGCAAGGGAGCCGTGGAGCGCGTGCTCAACGATGAAGAAATCATCAAAGCCAAGACGGAGCCGCCGCACAACACGCGTGCGAAGATGCGTGGCGAATTCATCAAGCTCGCGCGGCAAAACAATATTCAGTACGACCTCGACTGGTCGAACATTCGCCTCGGCAACCTGCTCAACGTGCGCGTGATCTGCAATAACCCGTTTGAAACCGATACCGAGAAAGTGGCCGATCTCGTGCGAACGATTCAGAAAACCAATTTGCGCAAGACGAGTCTTTCGAAGTTGGTGATTCAGTCGTAAGTCTCTGAAATTCGTATTTTCTGATGATTTTCCATGAGCGACACAATTGGATTGCGGCGGCTCAATGCCCGTGAAGATTTGCCGATATACATGGGCAAGTGAGGGCGTATTGCAATTCCACGCGGTACGGTGCCGTACGAATCCAGCAGTTCTGTTTTGATGTTCCGATTTGCTTGGCAGATTTCGCGTACACGATTTTCTTCTCGAAGGATTGCATGCAAGGCATTTGTGCAACATGCAGCGATTCGGTGTAGCGATCTACGAAGCAAAACAACGGGGTGAGAAGAGGGATCAACCCAATGGTTTTCAATGCGATAGCAAAAAGATTTTCCAAGGATCTCGCGATTGATCTCGGGACTGCAAACACTTTGGTGTATGTACGCGGCAAAGGTCTCGTTTGTTCCGAGCCGAGTGTCGTGGCCGTGACGCGCGATGACAGTGGACGCGGTCGCGTGCTTGCCGTCGGACATGCGGCCAAGGAAATGGTGGGTCGCACTCCGGGAAGTATCGAAGCGATTCGTCCGATCCGCGAAGGTGTGATCGCAGACTTCGAAGTGACTGAGGCGATGTTGCGTTATTTCATTCGTCGCGTGCATGATTCGCGCACGGCACTCTTCAAACCGAGAATGGTCATTTGCGTTCCGCCGTGCATCACGAGCGTCGAGAAGCGTGCCGTAAAAGAATCCGCGCGCTCCGCCGGTGCCCGCGAAGTTTTTTTGATGGAAGAGCCCATGGCGGCTGCCATCGGAGCGGGACTCGATGTGACAGCACCGACGGGAAACATGGTTGTGGATGTTGGTGGTGGCACGACAGATGTTGCGGTGATTTCACTTGCGGGCATCGTCGCAAAGCGTTCGATCCGTTGTGGTAGCGATCAGATGGATGAGGCGATCATCAATTATGTACGTCGCAAATACAATATCCTGATTGGTGAGCGTACGGCGGAACGTGTCAAGATGACGATTGGAACCGCGTATCCCGAGGAACATCCGCTGACGATGGAAATCAAGGGACGCGATTTGGTGACGGGTGTGCCAAAGGTGATTGAGACGAACAGCGAAGAAGTGCGCGAAGCATTGCTCGAGCCGATTCAAAACATCGTCGATTGCGTGCATCACACTCTCGAAAATACTCCGCCGGAATTGGCGGCAGACATTGTGGATCGCGGCATCATGCTTGTCGGCGGAGGGTCGTTGTTGCGCGATCTCGACCGTTTGCTACGCGAAGAAACGAACTTGCCGATTTTGCGCAGCGAAGATCCGTTTACGGCGGTTGTGATGGGCGCGGGCAAGGCACTTGAAAGCCTCGATCTTTTGCATCAAGTCGAAATTGATTGATCGCGCTACGAAGCCCCTGAGCCCTTTCATTCGCGAGCATTTTCCCAAATCTGGCTGATGTTTTCCGTCGGTGAAAAATCAATTCGCATGATCAAGTGGAATGGATCCGAGGCTCTCTACACAAAAACAAGTTGCATCGAACAAGAGAGGTGCGGTTAGTGTCTGCGTCGCTGGAAAAGATTTACGGCGTTGATGTGTTCGCGATACGTTTTCGAAAAATGATGCGTTTCATCGTTGCGCGCTACAAAATACAGAAATGGAGTTTGGGCCGGTCGCACGACCGCACGCAACGCTCCAGCGCCAGGGTTTGCGATGGGCCCCGGTGGTAAGCCTCGGATCTGATAGGTGTTGTACGGATTTGTAAAATCATCGAGATGTCGGCGCTGCAAATTGCCATTGAAATCGGAAATTCCGTAGATCGCCGTCGGATCGGATTGCAAGCGCATCCCGATTTTCAAGCGATTCAAAAACACCGATGCAATCAAGCTACGCTCTTCGGCGACACCCGTTTCTTTCTCGACGATCGATGCCAAGGTGACGATTTCGAGCATGGAGAAACGAG
>JADFDR010000213.1 GCA_018262735.1 Geobacter sp. | reverse complement strand
GTTTGCAAAGGGCGCTTTCCTCGGCGCACCTCCGGACCCCTTTTCGAGCACCGGACAAGAATGGGGCATTGCTCCGATCTCGCCCGAACGATTGCGTGAACAAGGCTACGAATACTGGATCCTGCTGCTGAGGCAAAATTTGAAAGCGTGCGGATTGCTGCGTATCGATCACATTTTGGGATTCGTGCGCCAATTCTGGATTCCTGCCGGAATGCCGCCCTCCGACGGAGCCTACATCCGCTATCCCGAGCAAGATCTCTTTCGGATTCTCGCGCTCGAAAGCAAGCGTCATCAAACCGCGATCGTCGGCGAAGATCTCGGCACGGTGCCCTCGGGTCTGCGTGACACTTTATCGAGTCAAGGCATTTTGCGATCGCAAGTTTTGTATTTCGAGAAATACACCGAATCCAACTTTCTTCATCCTGCACACTACGCACGCGACGCTCTCGCCACCGCGAATACCCACGATCTCGCGCCGTTGGCGGGCTACTGGTCGGGCCGCGATCTCGAAGTGCGGCACAACCTCGGGCAGATCGCCGACAACAACGAATTCTCCGACGCCAAGCGCGTGCGCGACGCAGAACGCGAAGATCTCACGCGCCTCTTTCGCGAATACCACCTGCTCGGAGAAGCAACACCATCACGCGACATGGATATCGACTCGCAGCGCGCCTTGGTTCGCGCAGTCTATCTTTTCTTGGCACGCACACCGGCGCGCCTCGTGGGAGTCTCGCTCGACGACCTTGCGAGAGAATTCGACGCCATCAACATCCCCGGCTTGTCACCGTCGAAAAACCACAACTGGCGCCGCCGCATGCAAAGAACACTCGAATCGCTTTCGTCGGATTTGCAAATCAAAAATTTGTTGCACGAACTTTGCAATGCGATGGATTCGTGAATTGCAACGCGACAAACTCGTGAATTCGAACTCACGACAAGCCCGGTGGATGCCGAGCCGCTTCCAGCGAACACAGGGCTCTCCGACGGAAACACGGGGAGCGACCCGACAGCGTTGGA
The DNA here is from genome assembly GCA_018262735.1 of Geobacter sp. Taxonomy (GTDB): domain Bacteria; phylum Myxococcota_A; class UBA9160; order UBA9160; family JADFDR01; genus JADFDR01. The sequence goes on along the minus strand of JADFDR010000213.1, from coordinate 1,822 downwards.
ACCGATAAAAAAGAGTCTGCATCCTCGAAGGAATCTCGGATCCATTCCATTTTTTACGAACCCGAGAGGATGTTTTCCGTCGGTGAAAATCAATTCGTATTTCGAAAACGGAATGGATCCAAGGCTTCCGAAGCGCACACGAACCGATCCCGTCCTGAAGGCGTCCTGCGTTCCACGAGAATTGCGATCGACAAAGGGCGCTCGGAAAGCACGGCTAAAAACTCTTGAGCAAGTTCTCGAGTTGGCGAATCTGATTCATCAAGCATTCCAACTCTTCGAACGTAATCTGACTCGGGCCGTCACACGGAGCATTTGCAGGATCGGGATGCGCTTCAATAAAGAGTGCGTCGATGCCCATGCAAACGGCAGCGCGCGCCATCGGCAACACAAATTCTCGATCCCCAAGTGTGTAACCCTGCGGCCCACCCGGGCGCTGCACGGCATGCGTCGCGTCGTAACACACGGGTGCAAACGTCCGAATGTGACCCAGCGCCTTCATATCGACCACGATGTTGTTGTAACCAAAAGTCGTTCCGCGCTCGGTCACGAACACACCGCCTCCGCCAAACGCACGCATTTTTTCAACGGCGTGAATCATGTCGAGCGGTGCCATGAACTGACCTTTTTTGATGTTGACCGGAAGCCCCGTCGCTGCACAGGCCGCAAGCAAATCCGTTTGCCGACACAAAAAAGCGGGTACTTGCAAGCAGTCCACGACCTCGGCGACCGGCTTGGCTTGCGCGGGCTCATGAACATCCGTCGTAACGGCAATCCCGAGCTCTTTTTTGACGCGCGCCAAGATCTGCAACCCCGCTTCTAGCCCTGGTCCGCGATACGACTGCACGCTCGAGCGATTCGCTTTGTCGAACGAAGCTTTGAAGATCAGAGGGAAGCTGTACTGGACTGCAAGTTGCTGAATGCGCGCTGCACACTCAAGTGTCGCTTGTTCCGTTTCAATAACATTGAGACCCGCAATCAGCACGAGGGGAGCGTCCCCGCCCAAGGGAATCTCTGCAATTCGCAACATTCTTTCCTCGCCTCCCAAAATCGAAACGAATCAACGTCTCGCGGGCGCGTCGTCTTCGACGGCCGTTTGCAATTCATTCAAAAAATCCGGCAGCGCCGAGGTCACTCGATTCCAGTTCGGAATCTGCGGCGCACCGAGCGGATCACGCACATAATTGAGTCCGGCTACCCGCAACCCGCCAGAGAAAGTTTCAACGGCAAGCTCTTCGGAATGACGGTCGAAAACAAAGCCATTCAGTGCGGCGTCGTCACTATACCGCGCAATCGTATCCTGTGCGGTGCGGACATAAGCGGCAATCAGCGTATTCAAAAATCCCGCCGAGAACTCCACACCATAACTCGCAAGATTTCGAATCAGCGACGACGCAATGTCCACCACCATGCGGTGCAAACCTTGCGTCGCATCCTGCATCGAAAGCTCACGATGCTTGTGATCGTAATTCTCGGCGATTTCAACTTGGCAAACGCGTTTGAGCGACGAGTTGCGATACACCTCGGCGAGAATGCCAACCTCGAGCCCCCAGTCGCTCGGAATACGATTGACCTGCACCATGTCAGTCGTCATCGAACACTCGCCGGAAAGCGGATAACGAAACGAATCGATGTATTCGAGCAACGGATGCGGACCGAGCACGGACTTCATCGCACGCAAAAACGGAGTAACAAACAAACGTGTCACCCGTCCATAGAGACGATCGGTAAAACGGCCGTAATAGCCCTTGACGAATGCGTAATCCAGATTCGGATTCACGGCCGGATAGCACAGCCGCGCCAAAAGCTCGCGTTCGTAATTCAA
>JADFDR010000212.1 GCA_018262735.1 Geobacter sp. | reverse complement strand
CCGAAGCCGGCCAACCATGCCGACTCCGTGTACATGGGTACGCTCACAGATGCACACCTCTACAAGGTCGTTGCAGAAGGCGGTATGGCGGTTGGTAAGTCTCCGGCGATGATGGGCTGGATCGGCTCCGTCGGTGATCAAGGCGTGCGCGATCTCGTTGCGTACCTGCGCGTACTTTCGGGTACTCCGCACCACTAAACTACAAGGCAATCCGCAATTCAAAAAAGGTGAGCGAACCTTCGTGAGCTAACGCTTACGGAGGTTCGCCGCCAAAATACGCTTCCGTAAGCGCAATGCGCACGGCGTCACTTCCAAAAGCTCGTCTTCGCCAATCCAACCCAGCGCAGGCTCAATCTCGATGCGTCGCGGCGGCGTCAGCACCGTGGCGTCGTCTTTCCCTGACGCACGAATGTTCGTGAGCTTCTTCGCACGCGTGACGTTCACGTTCATGTCGTCGGCACGTCGATTTTCACCGACGATCTGACCTTCGTAAACATCTTCCCCGGCAGTCACAAACATCGTGGCGCGATCTTGAATATGGAACAAACTGTACGCCGTGGTTTTTCCCTGATCGCTCGAAGCAATGGCACCGACGAGCCGCGTCGGCAGCTCTCCCGCATGCGGTTCGTAGCCCACCACAGTTCGGTGTAGCAAGCCTTCGCCGCGCGTTGCCGACAAGAATTCGTTGCGATATCCAAAGAGGCCTCGACTCGGCACACGATAGTGTAGGCTCACATGTCCCGCGCGCTGCTCCATCGATTCGAGTCGCCCTTTGCGCAGCGCCATCGCTTCCATCACGATACCTGCCACAGATTCGGGCCCTTCAATCACGACCTCTTCCACGGGCTCGCAGACTTGTCCGTCGACCTCACGCACGATGATCTTGGGCCGTGACACGTTGAACTCGTAGCCATCCCGACGCATCGTCTCGATCAACACGCCAATTTGCAACTCTCCACGCCCGGAAACGAGAAAGCTCTCTGCGCTCTCACCCGGTCCCACTTGAATCGACACATTGCTCAGGGCCTCACGCGCCAAACGCTCGCCCACCTGGCGACTCGTAAGATATTTGCCATCACGCCCCGCAAACGGCGAATCGTTGACGGAAAACGTGACGCTGATCGTCGGTGGATCGATCTCGATCCGCGGTAACGCTTCGAGCTTGCCCGGATTGCAAATCGTGTCGCCAACCTCGATCGAATCGTTTCCGGCAAGAATGATGATTTGCCCAGCAATCGCTTCTTCGCACTCGACACGCTCAAGACCACGCGTCGTAAAAAGTTTCGTCACGCGAAACGATTCCTTCGCGCCGTCGCGTCCCAAGCGCACGACCGAGTCACCACGCCGCAACCGACCGCGTTCGATACGGCCGATCACCAAGCGTCCAACGTAGTCGTCGTATCCCAGTGTCACCGCTTGAAACTGCAACCCCTCATCGGGATCGAGATTTGGCGCAGGAACCTTGTCGCAAATGAGACGCAAAAGTGGCAGCAAATTTTCGCCGCGCTTTTCGGGATCGTTGGATGCCCAACCTTCCTTCCCCGACGTATAAATCACGGGGAAATCCAACATCTCGTCACGCGCACCGAGCTCCACCAAAAGATCGAAAACTTCGTCGAGCACCTCGAGTGCACGCTGTTCGGGACGATCGATTTTGTTCACCACTACGATCGGCGCAAGATCATGCGCAATAGCCTTGCCCAGTACAAAGCGCGTTTGCGGCATCACGCCTTCGACGGCATCGACGAGCAAGAGCACCGAATCGACCATGCCGAGCACGCGCTCGACTTCGCCGCCAAAATCCGCATGGCCGGGAGTGTCGACGAGTTGAATGCAAACATTTTCGAATTCGATCGAGGTCGTTTTGGCGTGAATCGTAATGCCGCGCTCGCGCTCGAGATCGTAAGAATCCATGACGCGCTCGGCGACAGCTTGGTTGGTACGAAATGCACCTGCTTGTTTTAAGAGCCCATCGACAAGCGTGGTCTTGCCATGGTCGACGTGGGCAATGATCGCAAGATTGCGAAGAGACTTGGTTTCCATGGCGGCGCACTCTAGCAGAGCGCCGTAAACGCAACAGAGGCCACTCTTAATTCACTTTGAGGCCAAGCGCGATATGTTGGCTCCGGCGAGAAAGTCGATCCTGCCGCCTACAAGGCTTGTATAATTTCCCTGCATCGTGCGGTGCAAACCGTGCATGCAAGTGCACACCCGAAGCCTGGAACCCGTTTCGACTCACGCGCTGGATTCACATACATCCAACACATTGCACGGTACCTCGTGCGCGGTCCTCGGCCGACACTTTCAAAAGGAACCTCGACACCGAATGAAGACCGAAAGCTTGCACGGCCGCACGCACGACGAGATTGGCAAAATCGTATCGCTCCACACCGACCGCGCCGCCATCGCGATCTCCCGTGGCGGTGCGGAAAAGACTTATGCGCACACCAACCCCAACGAAGACAGCGCAGCGTTCGTCGAGAATGAATCGGGAATTTTCCTTGCCGTTGCCGACGGTCACTCGGGATGCGACGCCGCCGAATATACCGTGGGTTTTTTGCTCGAGAAGTTTGTGCCGGGCTGGCTTGCCTCCGTATCCCCCGTCGCGGCCGCTGCAGCCCATACCGCGCCGCAACGGGGCTACTCCGTCGGAGAAAGTGCCTGGACGCCGCTCTTTCTCGATGCGCTGATCCGCGCCAACGAGGCAATCGCAATCCATCTTGCGAAACCGCAAGCAGCTCGCGACGCGCGCACGACTCTCACTTTCGCTGTGATTCGTCCACATGAAAACTTTTTTGCGTATGCCTCGATCGGCGATAGTCACCTATTTCGCATCGCGCGCAAAAGCGCCATCGATGTCGTTTGCCAACACTCTCCAT
>JADFDR010000211.1 GCA_018262735.1 Geobacter sp. | reverse complement strand
GCGATTTGCACCACATCGTCGGCAATCCATCGATGCCCGTGCGCAAGGAGTTCGAGCGCGATCTCGCTCTTGCCGCTCCCACTCGGTCCCTCGAGCAAAACGCCCACACCACCTACTTGCACAAGTGTCCCGTGAAAGGACCGCCACTGTAAAGTCTCGAGTAGCGCGGGGCGCAAATCGAGAGGCGATACGGGTGAAGAAGCGGAGTTCAGAGTCTTGCGTCCTCGTCGGTGATCGCGCACAGAAGCTCTTCGCGATCCTTGGCGTCGAGCAAGCGAGCACAAAAAACCTTGTCTCGGAAAAAACGTGAAATGCGGGCGAGTGCCTTGAGATGCTGATTGCCCGCATTTTCGGGTACGACGAGTAGAAAGAAAAGATGCGTCGGTGCACCGTCGACAGCAGCGAAATCGACGCCCTTCGCGCTGCGTGCAAAAGTGGCCAGCAAACGATCGAGCCCTTTGATCCTGCCGTGCGGAATCGCGACGCCATCTCCGATGCCCGTGCTTTGCCAGCGCTCGCGCTCCGCGAGTACCGCAATCAAATCTTCGACATCGAGTTGCGGCTCTCCCTTGGCAAGCGACTCGGCAAGTTCACGCAACACACCTTGTTTTGTGTCCGCGTGAAGATCCAAGATCACCGCATCCTTCACGAGGATGTCCATGATCTTCAGCGTTTGCGCTTTTTCTTGCGTTGCATCCATGTATGAAAATTCCAATGAAGTTTTCACAAAGAGCGATGAAACCACCCTCGCAAAGCGGAGCGTTTCTTAACCTACTCGGCGTCTTTGTGTCGAAGACAGGATATTCATCGCTTCGCGGTATTTCGTCACGGTCCGTCGCGCAATATCGAGATCCACCGCTTTGAGCATCTCGGCAATGCGTTGATCGGAAAGTGGCCGCCGTGGATCTTCCGCAGCAATGATTTTGCGGATCTTGGCCTTCACACTCTCACTCGCCACCGCCTCGCCGTCGAACCGATTGATACTCGAATTGAAGAAGTATTTCAGCTCAAAAATACCTTGGGGCGTGTGGACATACTTATTCGAGGTAACGCGACTGACCGTCGATTCGTGCATCTGAATATCATCCGCAACATCGCGCAGATTGAGCGGCTTGAGATAGGCAATCCCTTTTTCGAAAAAATCGCGTTGAAAACGAATGATGCTTTGCATCACACGATAAATTGTGCGCTGACGCTGATGAATCGATTTGATCAACCAAATCGCAGAGCGAACTTTTTCGGACACGTAGTCTTTCGTATCTTTCGGTGCCACATCGTTGCTGGACATGACTTGGCGATAAAGCTTGTTGATACGAAGTTTCGGAAGTCCGTCTTCGTTGAGCACGATGTGAAAATCGTCGTCGAACTTATACACATAAATGTCCGGCGTGATGTACACCGGATCGTCCCCTCCGAACGCACGGCCCGGACGCGGCTCCAACATACCGATGCGTTTCGCTGCAGCCGACAACTCTTCGATCGGCACACCGAGGATACGCGCAAGGTTACGAAAATCGCGTTTCTCGAGCGCCGGCAAATGATGCTCGATCAACTCGAGCATCAACATGTCCTTGCACTCGAGGTGACGCAATTGAATCAAGAGACACTCGCGAAGGTCACGCGCAGCAACGCCAGACGGATCGAAAAGTTGCACCTTCGCAAGCGCTCGCTCGATCGTCGCCTGCGGCAAATCGGATTGATGCGCTAGGTCTTCGACGGAAGCGCGCAAAAAACCTTCGTCGTCGAGATTGCCGATGATCCAGCGCGCCGCTTCCTTTTCATCGTCGCCAAAATCCGAAACCTGCAACTGCCACAGCAAGTGTTCCGAAAGAAGCGGTCTGCGCGTCAGTGTGGTTTCAAACGAGGGGCGATCCTCGTCATCGCGTCCGCCAGCAAGGCCCGTCTGCGGCTGCGATTCCATGTAGTTTTCCCATTCGAGATCGGCCACCTTCTCTTCGATGGTCGGCTCTGCCTCCGCGGCCACCTCGGGCACTTCTTGCGCATCGCCCGCACTCTGCGTTTCCGACGCAGAAGACTCCGTCGTATCGAACTCCACACGACCTTCCTCGTATTCGGGAGTTTCTGCCTCAGCGCGAAATTCCGTATCGTCTACACGATCGGGTGTCGGCTGCGGCTCGAGACCGTTGATTTCCGCCTCGGCGCGTTCGGCCGATTCTCGCTCCTCGTCGGCATCCATGGCTTCTTCGAGAACGGGGTTTTCTTGCAGCTCTTGCTGAATGGCATTCGCCAACTCAAGCCGCGACATCTGCAAAAGCTTGATCGCTTGCTGCAACTGCGGCGTCATGACAAGCTGTTGTGTCAGCTTGACTGTCTGTTTGAGTTCGAATCCCATGCTTTCCCCACTCGCGCTCTACCAACCCCTTAGAGAGCCTCTGATCAATTCCATTCTCCGCGAATCAGGGTTGACGTTTTCCATCGGTGGAATGTCAACTCGTTTTTCGAAAGCGAAATTGATCAGAGGCTCCTTAGGCGAGTTGAAAATTTTCCCCCAGATAGATCTCGCGCACCTTCGGATCTTCTGCGATTTCCGTCGGTGTGCCTTCGCGCAGAATGACACCATTTTGGATAATGTAGGCGCGATCGCAGATCGACAGCGTTTCGCGCACATTGTGATCGGTAATCATGATGCCGATGCCGCGCTGACGCAGTTGGTCGATTATTTTTTGAATGTCGATGACGGCGATGGGATCGATTCCCGAAAAGGGTTCGTCGAGCAACATGAACTTCGGCTTCAACACCAACGCTCGCGCAATCTCGACCCGACGTCGTTCGCCGCCGGAAAGCTCGTCTCCGCGCAAACGCCGCTTGGCGGACAGGCCCAAATCTTCGAGCAATCGATCGAGTTCATTTCTTCGTGT
>JADFDR010000210.1 GCA_018262735.1 Geobacter sp. | reverse complement strand
ATATTGAGAACGACTCCGATTTGCCGGCGACCATTGATGAGAAACTCACACTGGGAACGCCACGGAAATCGCTCAGCGCGCTTCGATGGTAATGCATGCATCGCACACTCCTCCCGCCTCGTGCGAAAGACTCTCTGCGACAACACAAAGTGGAGCGGCAAACATGCACGCTCAATCCGAGATTATCGCAAGGAGCCTTAGGGAGCCTCGGATCCATCCCGCTTTCGAAAGACGAGGGCTTTTCCTCCGACGGAAAACATCAGCCACGATTCGCAAAAAATGGAATAGATCCGAAGTTCCTTAGAGTGCATCGAAGAAAATCGATTTGAATTCGTGAGCTAGATCACACGCCGCGATTTTCTGCGCCACGCCATGCAGCGTCGTACCAAGACATCACCATCGAGGCGAACATCTTTGTCGTCGCAACGCCAGGCTCGAGCCCCATCGTAAATTCCGTCGCTGCGCGTAGATATTCCTCGAGATCTTGTTCGGAACCGCCGCGGTCGAGCAAGTCGAGCGTCGGATCGAGATAGTCGTCGTATTCGGAGCGCGGCCAATCGGGATCGAGAAGCATGCCGAGCGGATCCCAAGCACACCAAAGCTCACGCAATTGCGACATTCGCTCTGCGGTGTGCTTCTCGTCAAGATCCACGTGCCCTCTCCTTCGACTTCTTCCGACGGTGCGCAGAACAACGACCTCGGAGTTGCCCCAAAATCACGATCCGCCGCACATTCTCCGCAAAGCGAAGTTCCCTAGGCCAAGCCTTTCGGCGAATCACAAGAAAAGGTTAATTCTTTCTCTGCAGCAACGGTTTCCGTCGAGAAAGTGTACAGGAATCAGCACGACGCGCAGGCTCGGATCTACAAAAAATGCAGCACGAAACAGCTTGGTGTCACGTGCTTCGAGCAATTTTCGACCTTGGATTTCGTGCGTTGCACTGGCCTACGACTAACGCAATAGCTGCAAAGCGTGACCGAGTTTGTCTTTCTTCGTGCGCAGATAATTGATGTTACGATCGTTCGGCGTCACTTCGAGCGGAACGCGCTCCACGATTTCAAGGCCGTATCCCACAATCCCTGCACGCTTGCGCGGATTGTTTGTAATCAGGCGGAGCTTGCGAACTCCGAGATCCGCAAGAATCTGTGCGCCAATTCCGTAATCTCGGCTGTCCGCCGGAAAACCCAGACGTTCGTTGGCCTGCACGGTGTCGAGGCCTTCCTCGTCTTGCAGCGCATAGGCCTTGATTTTGTTCTTGAGCCCAATGCCGCGACCTTCTTGGCGGAGATAGAGAAGAACACCCTTGCCTTCTTCCGCAATCATGCGCAACGCCGCATGCAGTTGGTCGCCACAGTCGCAGCGCAGCGAACCGAAAATGTCGCCGGTAAGGCATTCGCTGTGGACACGCACCAGCATCGGTTCGTCGGGTCGAATTTCGCCTTTCACAAACACGATATGGTCGGTGTGATCGAGATCGTTTTCGTACACGGTCGCGCGAAAATCGCCCGCAATCTTCGTCGGAACAGTCGCACTCGCCGCAGCGCGCACGAACTTTTCATTCTGCAAACGATATTGAATCAAGTCTGCAATCGTCACGATCTTGAGGCCGTGCTGCTTGCCGAACTCAATCAACTCGGGCATTCGCGCCATCGTGCCATCGTCATTCATGATTTCGCAGATGACACCGGACGGTTTCAGGCCCGCCAAGCGCGCAAGATCCACCGAGCCTTCGGTTTGCCCGGTACGGCGCAACACGCCGCCGTTTCGCGCGCGGAGTGGAAAGATATGCCCCGGCGAAACGACATCGCGCGGTTTCGCATCGTCGGCAATCGCAGTCAAAATCGTGTGTGCACGGTCGGCCGCCGAAATACCCGTCGTCACTCCGCAACGAGCCTCGATCGAAAGCGTGAACGCTGTGCCGTGCGGAGATTGATTTTGGAAATCCTCGACCATCATCTTGAGGCCGAGTTCCTGCAGTTTTTCTTCTGTGAGCGAAAGACAGATCAGGCCGCGGCCATGCTTCGCCATAAAGTTGACTATTTCCGGTGTCACTTTTTCTGCGGCAACACAAAGATCGCCTTCATTCTCGCGATCTTCGTCGTCGACGAGGATGACCATCTTGCCTTGTCGAATGTCCTCGATCGCTTCCGCAATCGTTGCAATTTCAAGATGGGTCTTGCGCGCACACTCCGCGCGCTGCGATTCCTCGTCCGGTATTTGCGGCATCCGATTTTTTCTCCTCGCCAAGTCGGGCTCACGCCACAAAACGAAAGGCGGCAAAAGCAGCACAGCGCATTGTTTGAATCATCATCGAAAGCCTTGACCGCAACTTGCAAGATCACGGAATCGCGAAGGATTTTCGTTTGATAGCGGTTGCTTCACGGCTGCGGACGGCACCCTAACAACGCAGACTTTCCGTGTCAATCGGCCCCCCTGATCTGCCTTCAAACGCCAAACGTCACTCGCTCGAGGCTCAACTCACCGACGACAAGCAGCAATGCGCGCCACTACGCCGGGCGCACGAAAACAAAAACAAGGCTTGGATGGAAATTCGAAGTCGCGCAGCAAGAGCGCGACGTCTCGCGCATGGAGAGCTCAAGAGCCTCTGATCAATCCTGCCTTCGAAAGACGAGTTGATTTTTCACCGACGGGAAACCGGCCCTGCTACACGGAAAATGGACTTGATCCGAGGTTCTCTACACCGGCGTCGAAGGCTTTGGCGGCTCGACGAAGTTTTTGAAAACGCCGGCAAGGAACTGTTCTTCGGTGAGTCCGAACTTTTTGCCGAAACCGTGCTTCTCATCGAGCTGGCGGTAGATCTTGACCAACAGTTCGCGGAAAGTTTCGAGCACCCCTTCTCCGCGACACGCAACGGCTGGAAAT
>JADFDR010000020.1 GCA_018262735.1 Geobacter sp. | reverse complement strand
AATTGTGTCGCTTGCAGCATGCAGGAGCGGCGACGTGCGGGCAAAACCCAAGCGTTCTCCCTCGGTAAAGCTCGTTTGCGTGGAGCCGGACGCGAATCGGCCTGCGGGAGTGTCAGCGCGAAGCCGATTCTTCCGTAGATCTGCACGGGACGCAGATAACGCACGGTGTGCCAAAAACGTGCAATTTTCGAGATCGGTCCGCGATCCATTTTCGCACTGCGCTCCTTGATACGAACAGGCAGGAGAATCCGAACTACTCCGACACAAACTCTTGTTCGCCGCGATGATTTTCCAGGAACTCATATTGTACGGTCCGCTGCAAGCCTTCGCGGAGTGTTACGGGCGGTGCAAAATTCGTGCGTCCGATGGAAGTTGCAAACTGGGTGGTTGCGCAAAACTTCTTGACGCGAATTTGACTGATCGGAAAGGTGACACCGCTGAGGCGCGCGATTCCGTCGAGCGCTGTGCCCATGGCGAAACCCAAGGCATAGGGCAGGCGAAACGACGATGCGGGTTGCTTGCCCATTTTTTCGCGAACGGTGCTTACGAGTTCGTTCATGTTGAAATCGGGTTTGTCAATGTAGTTGTAGATGTGCAGGCCGGGTGCGGCGTCGAGCATGTGCTCGAGGAATGCCGCGACGTTTTCGACATAGGCCATCGATTTGCGATTCGTGCCTTGCCCGATCATGACAAAGTGTCCGCTCGCGATCTGACGCAATAAATTGTAGACATTGCCTCGGTTTTGTTCGCCGAAAACGACGGTGGGGCGAACGACGACGAGGCTGCGTTGCGTTGGCTCTTCGGCTTGCCACGCGCGCAAGACTTCTTCGGCTTGCCACTTGGTACGCCCGTATTCGTTGAAGGGGTTGATGGCTCCGGTTTCGTCGGTGTCGGGCGGAGCGAATCCGTAGACGGCGACGGAGCTGGTGAAGAGAATCTTTGAAATTTTTTTCTCGCGCGCGATCTGGCAAAGATTTTTCGCACCCCCGACGTTGACTTCGTCGTAGAGACGGAGGGGGCGCACGTTGTCGTGATGTTCGGCAGCCAGGTTCACCAAAACGGTGTCGTGCGACACGGATTTGCGTAGATCGTCGATGCTGCGCACGTCGGCGAGTTGGGACCGATCCGGAAAGGAAAGGCTCTTTGCTTTGTCGACGATTTGAAAAGAAAAGCCACGCTTTGCAAGCCGCTTGCAAAGACGCGTGCCAATAAAGCCGGATCCGCCGATTACACTGATTTGTTTCATGCTTGCGTTCCTTGTTGCTTGCGCAGGCTTTGTCACTCGCTGCACGAGGTTGTGCCTACGCGCGTGACGCTACTTTCTGCAAAAGTATTTCGAGCGTCGCGACTTGTTCTTCGCGCCGGAAATCGCGACATACGCGCTCTGCATTGGATGCTGCGTGTTTTTCGTAATCCGAGAGATGCGTGATCATTTTTTGTAACGCCGCAACGAAGGACGGTTCATCGCTCGGAGTGAAGCAAAGGTTGCCGCCGGTGGCTTCGAGGAGCGCTTTGCCTTCTCCGACGATGCCGCCCAAAATAGGACGTGATACCAGCATGTAGTCGAAGACTTTCGAGGGGATCGTGAGCGCGAAGACGGCATCCGCTTTGAGATTGAGGAACAAGACTGCCGACTCGGCCAAGTAGCGAGTTGCTGCCGTCTTGCTAATGGGAGCGATGAAACGAACTCGTGTACCGAGATCGAGATCCGCAACGCGTTGACGCAACATTTGTTCGTGCGCGCCCGCACCGATCAGCACGATTTCCCAGCCCTCGAAGAGAGGGTTGTTCAACGACTTTTGAAATGCACCGATCAGCATCTCCAAACCTTGCAGGCGTCCCAAATTGCCGGCGTAGACGATTCGTTTTGCAATGTTTTCGGGTGACACTTTCATTTGTTGGCCGGGATCGATTCCATTGTATACGACGGTGACGGGTGTCGCGCTCTGACTGTGCAAGTATTCGGCCATGGGTTTCGAGACGCAGGTCATGGCTTGCACCGTCGCATAGAGACCTTTTTCGAGCAGGCGGCCGATGCGATAGGCGCGACCGCTGCCACTCATTTGTCCTGCGGATACGGCGCTATCCGGCCAAATGTCGCGAATGTCGAGCACCACCGGACAGCGAAATAAGACTGCAAGGATGACTCCCGCAAGTCCCGTGAAGAGCGGCGGCGATGTCGCCCAAAGCACATCGGGTCGCCAACCGCTGCGCCGCAACTGCCAGCCGCAGCGCACCGCACCGACGACAAACGACAAGTAATGCAACACATATCCTTTGAAGCCACCTGCTCCCACCTCGCGTAGATGTGCGCGCAAGATTTTGGATTCGTCGAACGACTCGGTGGCCGACGCGTCGCTCGCGAGTGCTTTATGGGGATGGGACGTGATGACGCGCAGATCGTGTCCGCGTTGCGCGAGCAGCACGGTGCTTTCCGTCAGACGAAACGCGGCTGCGGTGATATCGGGAGCAAAAAACTGAGTCACGATGCAAATGCGCAAAATGGATTCCTTACTGCGAGACGCACTATATCCTGAAATGCAAAGGGGATGACAAGCGATTCGGTGCGGTTTCGTCGCGCTGGATTCGGGCAAGAATTATGCGCGGCAAAGAAGTCTTTCGAGTTCGGCGGCGATCCGTTCGCCGGTGTGGCCGTCCCATTTCTCGGGGATCGAGCCTTTTTTCCACGCGCCGGCAAAGAGGCGATCGAGCGCGGGGCGCAAACTTGCGGGATCCGTGCCGAGAAGTTCATTTGTTCCGACGGTGATTGTTTCGGGGCGCTCGGTGCTGTCGCGCAGCGTCATGCAGGGCACGCCCATCACCGTCGTTTCCTCGGTGATGCCGCCGGAATCCGTAATCACAGCGCGTGCATGTTTCACGAGATAGTTGAATTCAAGATAGGGTTGAGGTTCGACCCGGCAAAGCGAGGCGGGCAGACCGCTGACATTTTTTAGTGTCTTCGCGGTGCGCGGATGTACGGGGAACACCACCGGCAAGCCGTGTGTCGCTTCGCCAATGGACGTGAGCAAGCGCGCGAATGCGTCTGGCGTGTCGACATTGGCGGGGCGATGCAGCGTCACGACGAAATACTCGCCGGGCTCGAGGCCGAGTTCGTTCCAAAACGCGGGCGGACGCAAACGCTCGAGGTTTGCGAGCAGCGTGTCGATCATCGTGTTTCCGACGAAAAAGATACGTTCTTCACCAACACCGGCACGGCGCAAGTTTTCGTTGGCAAACGTGCTCGTCGTAAAAAACCAATTCGTGATCGCGTCCGTCACCATGCGGTTGATTTCTTCGGGCATCGTCCAGTCGCCGGAGCGAATTCCGGCTTCGACGTGTGCCACGGGCACGCAAAGTTTTTGCGCCGTGATCGCGCAGGCCATCGTCGACGTCACGTCGCCAACGACGAGACATACACTACTTCGTGTTTCGAGGAGCAGTCGTTCGTAGCGCGTTAAGATCGCCGCCGTTTGTTCGGCTTGTGTGCCCGATCCGACTTCGAGATTCACATGCGGTTCGGGGATTCCGAGTTGCACGAAGAAATCCTGCGACATTCGCGCATCGTAGTGTTGGCCGGTATGCACCAGCCGATAGCGCAAGGAACTCCCCGCCGCTTGACGCGCTTCGATTGCGCGCAGAATCGGCGCGATCTTCATGAAGTTTGGGCGTGCGCCCGCAATGACATCAATCAACATGGATCCATTTCTCCCGGCGCCACTTTACGGCTTTTCGCGCGCGGTCTTGTTCGAAAAAATCAGCTTTGGACAATTCGTCGCGAAAACAATCTTTGGTTTGCGGGGCCAAGCGGCGTTCCCTATTCACAGAGTTCATCTTTTCGCAGAGTTCGCTGGCTACAGATTCCGATGTGATAGGAGCGAAGAATTCATGTTGCTTGCGTTGTGCGTGATGGTCGTCGGTTTGGCGCTGCTCATGTGGAGCGCGGAGCGCTTTGTCGGGGGTGCAGCCGTCGCGGCTGGGCAACTCGGCATGCCGCCGATGCTTGTCGGAATGGTGATCGTGGGCTTTGGAACCTCGGCGCCCGAACTCGTGGTCTCGGCACTCGCGGCGCATGATGGCAACGCAGGCATTGCGCTCGGCAACGCCTACGGTTCGAACATCACGAACATCGCGCTGATCCTTGGCATTACTGCCGTGTTGCATCCCATCACATTGCATTCACGTGTCGTTCGCAAAGAGATTCCAATTCTGATCGCCGTCACGGCGCTTGCGATTTTTCAACTCTGGGATGGGGAGCTCACGCGCGTCGATGCATGGGTTTTGCTCGGCGTGTTTGCGGCGCTGCTCGGTTGGAGCGTTTGGGAAGGTTTGCGTCAGCGCTCCGACGCGTTGGGCGGAGAAATGGCGCAAGCACTCAAGGCGCATGCGATGCCGTTGCGTCGTGCGATTCTCTGGCTCGTCGTGGGACTCGTGCTCTTGATCGCGAGCTCCCGCATGTTGGTTTGGGGCGCCGTCGAAATCGCGCACGCGCTTGGTGTGAGTGATCTCATCATCGGGCTTACGATCGTGGCGGTGGGCACATCGCTGCCGGAACTCGCATCGTCGATCATCGCCACGCGCAAAGGCGAACACGACATTGCACTTGGCAATGTGCTTGGTTCGAATCTTTTCAACACGCTTGCGGTGGTTGGACTTGCCGGCGTGATTCGTCCCATGCCGGTCGAGGCTGCGATTCTTTCGCGCGATATGCCCGTGATGATGGGGCTGACGGTGCTGCTCTTTGTGTTGGGTTATGGATTTTTTGGGCCGGGTCGGGTGAATTGTTGGGAAGGAATGGCGTTTCTTGCCTTCTTTGCGGGTTACACGGCCGTTTTGGCGCTGAGCGCCTTTGGTTGAAATTTGACATCGCTGCTTGGCGAAGCATTCTTGCTGCCGTCGTGCAAATGTTGAGTTTTGCATGAAGCCATGGCGCGCCGTAGGTGTCGGCGAGTTCGACAACTCGGGCAAGTCCGACAAGGAGCCCCGGTCCATTCTGTTTTTCGAGCACTTTCGCAAATCAGAGCTGTGTTTTCCGTCGGTGAAAAATGCAACTCGCATTTCGAAAGAGGAATGAATCCGAGGCTCAGAAGTCGGTAAGTTTAAAATTTGATGCGCGGCTGAGGGAACCGAGCGAGTGCGTGGCGAACGGACAGGAAAGCGTTTTGAACTTCAACAAGGAGAAGTGTCATGGCAAAGGCAAACAAGCAATCGAAGAGCGAAGTGACGATCGAAGCGGCGAGCCGACTGCTCGCTGATAGTTATACGCTTTATTTGAAGACACATAATTTTCACTGGAACGTCACCGGCCCGATGTTTACGACGCTGCACACCTTGTTCGAAACGCAGTACACGGAGCTTGCGCTTGCGGTCGATGAGATTGCCGAGCGCATTCGCGCGCTCGGTGGCCGTGCGCCGGGAAGCTACAAGGAGTTTGGGCGCTTGGCGCGCGTGAAGGATGCGACAGGCACGCCGAATGCCAAAGCGATGGTACAAGAATTGGTGTCGGATCTGGCGACCGTCGTGAAGACCGCCAAGGAGTTGCTCGAAGCCGCAGAAGCTGGCGACGATCCGGCGACGGCAGATCTTGCGACGCGACGCATTGAAGTGTCGGAAAAGAATGCCTGGATGTTGCGTAGCCATTTCGAGTAACGGCGCGCAGGGTGCGTGCTCGGGGAAGAGCACGCAAACCACCCCAAGCGGAAGGCATGGTTCTTCATGGAGCCATGCCTTCCGCTTGGGGTGGTTTGCGTGGATCGAGCGCGCGTAAAAGTCCCCGGCTTGCGGTGTGGAGGCAAAGCTGCCATACTGCGCTGCGAGTTCGAGCCAGAGCTGTGTCCGGTTTGTCTGTTACCTGTTGAGTTCTGCTCGTCTCAGCGATTCTTCTCGATGTCCTTCATGACTTCATGAAAATTTTCCAGAGACTCGCCAGCGCGTATGCGCTTTAAGAAGCCTATGGCTCGAAGGCCTAGGCACACAAAGAAAGAAATAACTTTCGCACATTCGTCGTCGACTCGGCTCGCCCGCACAGGGCTTTGAGATTCTCCACTGCGTGGATGTCCCAATGATCCGCATCTCCGATGAACGACAACTCAGACACAAAAATTTGTGATCGAACGATCGATCCGTGAGCGCCGATTCGATTTCGGATGCAGCGCTTTACGCCGCACGTGGGTTTCGCTTGAAAACCGCTTGCCTGGCGTGAAGGCGGCTGCGCGAGAAATTCGTGCTTGCGATTCGTGTTGCAGAACGTGGCGAGCCAAGTGGGCGCGCATGCGGTTATGCGGTGCGCGCGCAATGCGTTCAAAACGTAGGAAAAAAATGAATACGAAATCAACTTTGAAAGAACAATCAAACCATTCTGTGTCGGCAGATTCCGGCAGCGACTTTGCAAACCTTGGTCTTGCACCGATTTTGAATGAAGCGGTGCGTGCGGCGGGCTATCGTGAACCGACTCCGATTCAGCAGCAGGCGATTCCGGTGGTGGTGTCGGGACGCGACATTCTGGGCTCGGCGCAGACGGGCACGGGCAAGACGGCGGCGTTCGCGTTGCCGATTCTGCATCGCTTGCTTGCATCGCGTGAAGCGACGGAAACCGGTGCATCCCGTGAAGCGCGTCGCACGACGCATGCGATTCGCACGTTGGTGCTCGCACCGACGCGGGAACTCGCGGCGCAAATCGGCGAGAGCTTCCGCAAATATGGCAAGGGCACCCATCTTCGCTGCGAAGTGGTCTTCGGCGGTGTCAGCAAATTTCATCAGGTCAAAGCCTTGCGCAAAGGTGTGGATATTCTTGTGGCAACGCCCGGACGTTTGCTCGATTTGATCGGCGATCGCGAAGTGAATTTGCGCGAGATCGAAATTTTTGTGCTCGACGAGGCCGATCGTATGCTCGACATGGGCTTTATCGACGATGTGCGCCGCATCATCAAACTTGTGCCGCAACAGCGTCAAACCCTGCTTTTCTCCGCGACGTTACCCGGCGAGATCCAGGAGCTTGCGAACAGCGTGTTGCATCGGCCCGTGCGCGTGAGTATCGCGCCGCGTGCGACGGATCGTGCGCAGATCGAAGACGTGGTGTACCGCGTGAATATCGAGCACAAGCTTGCCCTTTTGCTCGAACTTTTGCGTGACGCAAAAATGGATCGCGTGCTTGTTTTCACGCGTACGAAACACGGCGCGGATCGCGTCGCGAAAAATCTGGATCTTGCGGGCATTGCTGTGTCAGCGATCCACGGCAACAAATCGCAAGCTGCGCGTGAGCGCGTTTTGGCGGAGTTCAAGCAGGGGCGCACGCATGTCGTCGTTGCGACGGACATCGCGGCACGCGGTATCGATGTGAAGGGGCTTTCGCATGTTGTGAATTTCGATGTGCCGCTGGATCCCGAGAGTTATGTGCATCGCATTGGGCGTACGGGACGCGCGGGCGAGAGCGGCGTTGCGATTACGTTCTGTGCGTCGAGCGAGCGCACGCATTTGAAAGCGATCGAACGGTTGCTTGGGCGTTCGATTCCGCGTCTGGAAGCTCCGGAAGGGCTCGAGAAGCAGGCCGAAATTGCGCGAGAGGCCGAAAGGGAGACCGGGCCAAAGCGCGATCGCGCGCCGCGCCGGGATCGTGACCGCGCACAAGGGGATCGACACAAAAAAGAGTCGGATGGCGGATTGGGTCGTCGTGCGGGGCAAGCGCGCGGGCGCTCTGCCGATGCGCGTCACGCAGCGCCGTCGGAGAGCGAGGATGCTGCACGTGAGCAACGGCCGTCGCGTGAAAAGCGTGCCGGCGGTTTCGCGGAGAAGCGCGAACGATCCTCTGAGCCGCGCCGAGAAGGTTTTGCCGGAAAACGCCGCGAAGGATTTGGTGCACGGCGAAGTCGGAGCGATGCGCCCCACGAAGAGCGTGAAGATTTTGGATCCAAGCGTGAACGCCCGAGCGGAGAGCGCGCGGGCCGTTTCGGCGCAAAGCGCGAACGCTCCGGGGAGCGGGGTCGCGATCGGTCGGGCGAAGAGCGCGAAGGTTTCCGAGGGCGAAGTGGTGAGCCGCGCGATAAACAGCGCACGCGATACACCGAAGAGCGTCACGCGACTTCCGAGCCGCGTCGCGAAGGGTTTGGTGCGCGTCGCCGACACTTCCAAGAAGAAGGCGAAGGTTTTGCTGCGAAGCGAGGCCGTTTCGGTGCAAAGCGGCACGAAGCGCGCGAAGGCTCCGCAGGACGTCGTGAGCGTTCGGAGGATGGAGGCGAGTGGTTCCAGAAGCCCGCGCGCTCCTCGGGCCCGAAACGAGAATGGTTTGGCGAAAAGCGCCGCGAAGGCTTCGGCGAGCAGCGCGAATCGACGCAACGTCGCGGCGTGCGCCGAGATTCTCGGGACGGCGAAGAGGGGCGATCTGTGCGCCGACCAAGGCGTGAAGAGGGGCGAGCGTCCGGCCGTGGCCGGGATGGTGCGAGCTCTTCGGCGAGCAAGCAGCGTGACGGTCGAGGTCGAGGCGAAGCGCGGGACAAGCAATCTCGCCCGCGGCGAGATCGCGACGGCGCGGATTCGAAGCGTTGATCCCGAGCCGGCAAGCCGGTAAGCAGGTAAGGCTGCTGACCGGGCTTGCCCGTTTTGGTGATTGACCGACGCGATGGATTCGTGTGCGATAGGGCATGGAGCGCTGTGTGGAATCGCTTCAGTTCCCGTGGTCTGCATTCCGAATAGAGTTTTCAGCAAGTTTCATCGGGCTGCGGGGTGCTTGCTTCGTCGAGAAGGGAGTGCCATTGCCGAATGAATCGTCTCGGAATTGTGTATGCGGCGCGCGTCGACTTCAAGAAGGCAGAGAAAATTTTTGCGGAAATTCTGGCACGGCATCCTGAATATTTGCCTGCGCAAAGCTATTTGCAACGAGTCCATTCTTAAGGAGTCTCTGATCAATTCCATTTTCCGCGAATCAGGGTTGATGTTTTCCGTCGGTGGAATGTCAACTCGTTTTTCGAAAGCGAAATTGGTCAGAGGCTCCTTCAATGCAATAGGAATTTTCGAGAAGCATAGCGTCGCATTTTCTTTCCGGAGGCCCTCATGCGCTTAGTACGCAATTCAGTGTCGATCGAGGTTTGGAATATGGCGATCCGAGTTTTGCAGCGACGGATGGCTTGGCGTCGTGCGGGGCTTTGGCTCGTGGGCTGGATGGGCTGGGTGGCGGCTTTGGTGGTGCCGACGGCGTTTGCGGAGCCTCTGTCGTCGCGAGCCGTGCCCGAACCGCTGCGTCCCTGGGTAGACTGGGTTCTCAAAGGACACGAAACTGCGTCGTGTCCTTTTTTTGTGGGGGAAAGTGAAACGGTGCAATGCGCCTGGCCGGGTGCGCTGCGTTTGCAAGCAAGCGACAAGGGCGGCGTGTTCGCGCAGAGTTGGCAAGTCGATACACAAACTTGGGTCGACTTGCCCGGAGACGAAACGCTTTGGCCGCAGCGTGTGCGCGTGGATCAGCGCGAGGCTGTGGTGTTGCGCGCAAAGGGTCGGCCACGAATTTGGCTCGAGGCGGGCATGCACCGTATCGAGGGAGAATTCTTCTGGGATCAAATTCCCGAGACGATTGCAACGCCGCTTGCGACAGGGATCGTGGATCTGCAGGTCGAAGCGCAGGCGATCGCTTTTCCGACGCGGGATCGCGAAGGAAGAATCTGGCTCAAGAAGCGCGCGAGCGATGTGCCGAGCGAAGAAAATCGACTCGAAGTCATCGTACACCGACAAGTGATCGATGAAATTCCGCTGCGCCTCGTCACACGGATCGAACTGCAAGCTTCGGGCGCAAGTCGAGAAGTGATCCTGGGGCGCGCACTTCCCGACGGATTTTTGCCGCTGGCTTTGTCGACGCCGCTGCCGGCGCGTATCGAATCCGACGGAAAATTGCGCGTGCAGGTGCGACCCGGGCGTTGGGATCTTTCGCTGGAAGCGCGTCATCCAAAGCCTGTGCAAGCGCTGACGCGCCCCGCACCGGAGGGAGCGTGGGCGGAAACGGAGATCTGGACTTTCGTGGCCCAACCTTCGCTCCGCATCGTGGAGGTTCACGGAGTCGATTCGGTGGATCCTCAACAAACGCTGCTTCCCGACGAATGGCGCAGTTTTCCGGCTTTCTCCATGCAGCAAAATTCCAAGATGCAGTTCGTCGAGAAACAGCGCGGCAACGAACAGCCGACGCCCGATCGCCTTTCTCTTTCTCGACGCTGGTGGCTCGATTTTGACGGCAAAGGTTTTTCGGTTGCAGATTCTCTTTCCGGTGTCGTCCAGCGCAGCGCACGACTCGAGATGCAGCCCTCGACGCAGCTTGGGCGCATTGCGTTGCACGGACAAAATCAGCTCATTACACGAAATGGTGACGCACCGCAGATTGGCATTGAGATTCCCGTCGGTGCGATTCAAGTGGATGCCGACAGTCGTATCGAAGGCACGCACTCGCGCGTTTCGGCGGTGGGTTGGGATCAGGATTTTCAAGAGGTCAACGGCATTTTGTACTTGCCTCCGGGTTGGCGGCTTTTTCACGTTCAAGGCGCAGACTCGGTGTCGAACACCTGGATTGCGCGCTGGACTCTTCTTGATTTGTTCTTGGTGATGGTGCTCGCGATGGCGCTTTTCCGACTTTTCGGTCCCGTGTGCGGCGGCTTGGCGTGGGTGACGTTCGTGCTGACCTTTACCGAGCCCAATGCGCCGCGCTGGGCGTGGGTCGTCTGGATTGTTTTGATTACGTTACAACGCGTGGTGTTACACGGAAGGTTTGCAAGCTTCCTGAAGGCGGCTCGCGCGCTTGCCTTCCTGGGGCTCGCAAGCCTCGCGCTGTTGTTCTCGATCGTGCAGGCACGCACCGCGTTGCATCCCGCACTCGAGCGTCCTTACCAAGCGGTTCGTGCTGCATCTCCGACGGAAGATGCGCTTCAGAAGGCGGAGCCCGCTGCGGCGAGTCTGGAGATGGAGTCTTCGGTGGGAGGAAGTCGGATGTTGCGGTCTCGCGGGAAAATCGAGGCGCAAATAGGCGGGAGCATGTACGGAGACTATCCGCGAAGCTCGTATGCGAAGCCTGTGGGTCAAGTTTCGACGGGGCCGGGTTTGCCCAGTTGGGATTGGAGTTCGGCGCGCATTGTTTGGAATGGGCCGGTGCCGCGTACGCAAGAGTTGCGTTTGTTCTTGCTGGGTCCGCTGAGCAATGCCGTATTGTCTTTCCTGCGAATCGGTTGCCTGTTTTTCTTGCTCGCTGCAACGCTCGGGGTCGATTTTAGGCCTTGGATTGCGCGATGGAAGGGCATCTCGCGTGCTGCGTCGACGGCAGCATGGATCCTCGCTGCTTGGTTTGCGGTGGGAGGCCTTCCGTCGGACGCTTCGGCGCAAGAACCCGCTGCACAAACAGAGCAAGTCGCTGAACAACACAAACAAGTGTTGGATGAAAAATTTTCTGGAGTGATCCCCGATCTTTTCGACGAATTGCGCCAGCGTCTTCTGGAGCGTCCCGTGTGTTTTCCGGATTGCGCCGAGATCGCGCAATTGCATCTCCAAGCGACGCCGACAAGCTTTCGAGCAAGGCTCGAGGTGCATGCCGGTGCGAAAACGGCGATTCCGTTTTCGCTCGGGATCGAAGATTATACGCTAAAAAGTGTAGAGATCGATGGTGTTGTCGGAAGCGGCGTGTTTCAGCGAGGAGCCGTGTTCTGGATTCCGGTGGCATCGGGTCGGCACACGCTCGTGATCGAAGGAGCGCTCCCTCCGCGCGAGAGCATTGAGATTCCGTTCGCACTCAAGCCGCATTTTGCAACGGCGCAAGTCGAAGGTTGGCAATTGCACGGCCTGCTGCAGGACGGGCGTATTGAAAATGCGCTGCAACTGACGCGTGTGCGCAGTGCCAAGCGCGAAGAAGGATTTGAAACCAACCGTTTGCCGGCCTTTGTTTGGGTTGAACGCACGATTGTGTTGGATCTCCAGTGGTCGGTACATACGCGAATCGTGCGCGCGACGAGCCCCGAAACGCCGATCGTCCTCGAGATTCCTCTCTTGCCGGGTGAGTCCGTGACGAGCGAACAAGTGCGGATGCGCGACGGGCGTGCGATGGTCCATTTGGCGCCAGGTATACACACAATCGAGTGGGATTCGACGCTTGCGATGGGCGGGGCGCTTGCGCTGCATGCGTCGGATACCGAAGCCTGGAGCGAAATCTGGCGTTTGCGCGCGAGTCCGATTTGGCATGTGGTGGCGCAGGGAATTCCGGAAATCCACCAACCCGTTTCGCAAGGCGAGCGCGAGTGGCGACCTTGGCCGGGCGAAAAGGTGGATCTGAAAATCACGCGACCCACTGCGGTGTCGGGGCGTACGGTGACGATCGATCACAGTGCCTTGCGTGTTACTCCGGGGCAGCGCGCGACGGAAGTCGCCTTGGAGCTCACTTTGCGAAGCAGTCAAGGTGGCTCGCATTCGGTCGTGCTTCCCAAAGACAGCGAATTGCAACGTGTCGTCGTTGAGGGTGTCGAGAAGCCCATCCAAAAAGAAGGTGAACGGATCACGCTCGATCTCGTACCGGGCGTGCAAACGGCGTCACTCGTTTGGCGCGAACCGCGTGGCATCGGCACATGGTTCACGACTTCTAGCATCGATCTCGGTATCGAAAGCGTAAATGCGGAAACCGAGATCCTTGGGCTCGCTGGGCGCTGGCCGCTTTTCGTCGGTGGTTCGCGTCTTGGTCCGGCAGTGCTCTTTTGGCCGATGCTCTTGGTGTATGCCGTGTTGAGCTTTGGACTCAGCCGCTTGCCCTTCGTGCCGTTGCGCTTTTGGCAGTGGTTGCTCCTTGGTGTAGGCCTGACACAAGTGCATCCGCTCTTGGCACTCGTTGTGATCGCGTGGTTCGTGGCGCTTGGATTTCGCAAGCTGCGCCCTCTACCGATCGCCGCAAAACATTTCAATTGGGCGCAGTTTGGTTTGATTGCTCTGACGGTGTTTGCGCTCGGCATTCTCTGGGCGGTGATTGCCAAGGGCTTGCTCGGTTATCCACAGATGTATATCGAGGGCAATGGCTCGACGGTGCAGCTCTTGCGCTGGTACTGTGATCGCGCGATGGCCGCGTTGCCGCACGCTTGGTTGCTTTCCGTGCCGCTCATGGCGTATCGCTTCGCGATGCTCGCCTGGGCGCTTTGGCTCGCGTACGCCATGAATCAATGGTTGCGTTGGGGATGGGGCTGCTTTAGCGAGGGTGGTGCTTGGCGACGCGCGGCGCCGAAAGAAGCTCCCTGAGGCGCCTTGCGTCGATTCTCTTTCCGAGCACTTTCGCAAACCAGGGCTGAGGCTTTCCGTCGGTGGAATCACCCGCATTCCGAAAGCGGGATTCCTCCGAGGCTTTCGAAGACGCCTCGAAGGGTTTCTTTGGCTCAGGAAGCCATTTCGAGAGCGGGCAGTTTTTTTGCGATTGCGCGAAGCACGTCATCGACGGAAATAGCCTGCAGACACAGATTGTCGGTGCAGGCCGAAACGCGATGGTTGTAGGCGGAGACGCACGGACTACACAAAAAAGAGGCATAGAGCACTTCGATGTTTTTCCCGAGCGGCGCATAGCAGGCGGGCGTTTCGGGGCCAAAGAAAACGAATGTTGGCATTGCGGTGAGCGATGCAAAGTGGGGCGGCCCCGAATCGTTGCTGATCATGACGTGCGCAATGTTGTAGAGATCGATCAGTTCGGAAAAGCTCGTTTCGCCGGCCAGATTGATGCAGCGTGCGTTGCGAACGGCCGCACAAATCGTGTCTGCATCGCTTCGCTCCGACGGAGATCCTGTAATCAGAACCCAGAGCTTGGGATTTTGCAAAAGTCGTGTGGCCAGTGCGCTGTAGTTTTCCATCGGCCAGCGCCGCAACGGCAAGAGTGCGCTGCCGTTGGGATTCAAAAGAACAAGCGTGCTCGTGGCGTCGAGGCCCGGAGCGAGGCGTTGCAGTTTCTCGAAGATTCGTTTTTGGGCTTCCGGCGTGGAAATGCGGCGTGGCACCTGCAAATCGCTTGCTTGCACGGCGCATTTTGACATGGGTTCTGTCGTTGCGGGCGTACCCGACGCGGGTGCGAGGGCATACACCAAAGAGAGATAGTTCAAGCTGATGTGGTTCAAGTGGTTGTAGATGACGTTGCGTGTTTGGAGATTGCCGCGGTAGAGACCTTCCATGGCAAATTTGGAAAACCCGACTCGGATCCGTCGGCAAAGCAAGTAGCTCAGGATGCTGCTGATGCGCGAAAAAAGTTCGAGATCGACGACGGCATCGAAGTTTTCGCGTCGTGCGCGCGCAAGCACGCGCAGCGTGTCGCGCACCAAGGCCGAAAAGTTGCGCGAGGAAATCGTGAGAATGTTGGCGTCAGGAATGATTTCGAGCAGGCGAATGCTGGCCTGCATTTCTTCGAAGATCAGATAGTAGAGCTGTGTATCCGGGGAAAGCGTCTTGGCTTTTGCGAGCGCCGAATAGGCGGCGATCGACGATCCCATCTCGGAAAGTTGAATGAAAAGAATTTTGCGGACGGGTTCTCCACCGCGTTGCGCTTCGCGCGTTTGTCCAACACAAAAAAGTGATCTCAAGAGAGAGAGTGCGAAGCAAAGCGGCACGCCAAACCATTTGTCGATCCAGCGCATGAAGGCGACGGTCATGGTTGCGGCCCTTGTGCGTCGCGAGAAGAATCAGGCGCCGAGGGTGCTGCATCTTGTTCATGGGCTAGGCCCGAGGTGGTCGAAGCGCGAACTCCCGGTGTGGCGCCATCGTCATCTTGCTTCTCGCGGGAAGGTTGGGAAGCAATGCCCGAGAGATCGTGCAAGCCAGGGGTAAGCTTTGCGGTGTAGCATGGCTGAAAGTAGAAACTTCGCACAGGAGTGCCATCGTGCGTGATGGGATGATCTTGAATCGGATCGACACGTGTGAAAATCGTTTCGAGGATGCGTGAATTTTTGATGCGCGATTTCTTCGACACGGCAATTGCATCCCAGCCCGTGAGGTCGATGCGATCGCGCCAAAGCGCATACTGATGCGGCGCTGCGATGCCCGTGACTTGCGTTGGATATTTCGAGTGTGTCAGAAAGCGAATTTGACTCGCCAAACGATAGGTGTCCGTGATGACAAAAGTATGTGTCGGATCTGGCATGGCTGCGATCGCGCGATCTACCTCGGCGCCGAGCTGTTGCCAGCCGAGCAGTTCCCTGCGCAGGTTCGAAAACGCGCTCAGGCGCTGCGATTTGTCTTCGGCGGTGCCCGCGCCCGGAGCGCCGAGCGACGGAATTTGCACGAGGAGGACGAGCACCGAGTAGAGCGTGAAAACCAACACGAACGAAAAGCCGATGCTTCCGAGAGGAATCCGCTGCCGGAGCCTTCCAAACGGCGCAGGGCCGGCTTCGCGTAGTGCTGCAATGCCGAGGAGACAAAATGTTGTGTATCCCACTGCTGGCCAGTGTCCGCCGATGGAAACGAAGGGACTCAGTACGCCGAAGAAGACAACTGGAACCAGCGAAGTCGCAAGCAGCAGTGCATAGCGCGCATCTTCCCGGGCTTTGCGCGCCAGCGACGGTACGAGTCCCAAGAGTAGGAGCGCGAAAAAAGGCGAGAGCAGCGCCAAGATGCCGCCAAAGAAGTGGAGGATATGGCCGAATGAAATTTCGGGCGTGCCTTGCCGTTCGACGAGCAGGAACTCGAAGGTTTGCAAGTGACGCGAAAGATTCCAAAGCAAGTTCGGCGAAAAGACCAGGAACGCCACAGCCAAGGCGAGATAAGGTTCTTTGCGCAAAAGCCACGAGCGCTGCCTCGGTACGACGAGCACATACAGAAACACCGACGGCATCAAGAGCACGGAGTGGTACTTGCTCATCAAATCGAGCCCGAGTGCTACGCCGGCCGCGAGCCACCAGCGGGTGGTGTGGTTTTCCGTTTGCTCGCCCGTGGTTTGCTCGCGCGTGGTCTGGGTCGCGCGATGAACGCAATACACCGTGAGGATCCAAAAAAAGGCGAGCGGTGCGTCCGGCGTCGCGAGCACGCTCACCGCCGCAAAAAACGGGATGAACTGCACGATGGCGCAAGCGAGCAGAGCCGTGAGCGATCCAAACATTTCTTTCGCGAGGCGGTACAGGACGATCGTCGAGAGCACGCTCAGGATTGCGGGCACCAGACGCACAAAGAAGACCGAATCGCCGCCGATCCCCGTCGAAAGCGCAAGCAGGCCTGCAATCATGGGCGGATGATCGAAGTAGCCCCAGGAAAGATTCTTCGACCACTCCCAGTAGTACGCTTCCGCCCCAATCAAAGGCAGAGTGCTTACACAGAACAGGCGCAGCGCGGCATAACCGACGAGAAGTCCCAGGAGGAGTCGCTCGCGAGCGGAATCGTTTTGGAGAAATAGGTTTCGGAGTTGTTTCACTGCGGGGGATCCGTTTGCGCGGTCGCTTGCCTGCGCCGCAGTTCTTTGGCTCGGTTGCGCTGTGCGTTTCATGCGAGTGGGAAAGCGCTCTGGAAAGCCGTTTGCGAGGCGCAGGCTAACAGATCAGCACGGGCGTTTGAAGGGTGCAAGCGCGCCCGTAGCGCGGGATGAAAAAAGATTCATTCCCGAGGATGTCTCGCATGTTCTCGTTCGCAGTGGCGCTCGGTCGTTTCGATCGCGGGATTCATCAAAAAATTTTTCGCGAGTGTCCTTGCAATTCCAATGGAAGTCGTAGAAATTGCTCCAGGTTGTTCGCCCGATAGGCTTACTCACAGCAAAGGCAAATCGATGCCGACCCAAGAAGCAGGCCGCCGCACACTCGGCCCTGTTGCAGATCTCGAACGCCACCTCCCCAACGATTGGTGGCGTACTCTTTTCAATGCGCTTTATCTCAAGACCGACGGAGATGTCGTCGAGAATGCGGCCAATACCGCAGCGGACATCGACTTGATGCTCGGCGTGACCGGGCTTGGTTCCGAGGCACAGATTCTCGATCTTTGCTGTGGGCAAGGGCGGCATGTGCTCGAACTCGCACGCCGTGGTTTTCGCAACGTGTCGGGGCTCGATCGTTCACGCGCGTTGATTCGCTTGGCGCGTTCGCGTGCACGCAGCGAAAGCCTCGATGTGCGCTTTCGCGAAGGTGACGCACGAAAGTTTCGGTTGCCGTCGAACTCTTTCGACTGCGTGACGATTCTCGGAAATTCCTTTGGCTATTTTGATCGTGTCGACGATGATCTTTCGGTGTTGAAGGCCGTGGCGCGCGTGTTGCGCGACGGCGGTGGCGTCTTTCTCGATTTGGCCGACGGCGACTGGATGCGCACGAATTTCGAACCACGCTCGTGGGAGTGGATCGATCAAGAACACTTCGTGTGTCGCGAGCGCGCGCTGTCCCAGGACGGAGAGCGATTGATTTCGCGCGAAGTGGTGGTGCACGCGGAGCGCGGCGTGATTGCAGATCAGTTTTACGGCGAACGTCTCTACAACGCAAAGCAGATTCAGGCGCTCCTCGAGCGTGCGGGTTTCGAGGCGGTGCAAGTGCAGGATGCCGCGAAGACGCAATCGTTGCGCAACCAAGATCTGGGCATGATGGCACACCGCATGACCGTCGTGGCGCGCCTCAAGCCGAAAACGGCAGCGAGCAAAAAGCGGTCCACTCTTTTTTTGAACGTGACCGTCTTGCTCGGCGATCCGAGCTTGCCGGATCGCGTGAAGCGCGACGGTCATTTCAATCCCGAAGACATCGACACTGTTTTGCGTATGAAAGATGCGCTTGCGGCACTGGAGGGTTATTCCTTTCGCTATCTCGATCGCCACGCCACGCTGATTGCGACGCTGGAGCAAGATCCTCCGTCCTTCGTGCTCAATCTTTGCGACGAAGGCTTCCGCAACGATGCGCTGAAAGAGCTGCACGTTCCAGCCTTGCTCGAGCTGCACAATGTTCCGTATTCGGGTGCGGGGCCGGTGACGCTTGGGCTTTGCTACGACAAGGCGCTGGTCTCGGCCATCGCACAGTCGCTCGGCGTCCTGGTGCCGTTTGAAACCTATTACGACGCTGAGGATGCAGTGACGACACTTCCAAGTGTCTTTCCGGCATTGGTCAAGCCCGTGCTTGGCGACAGCAGCATTGGCATTACGAAGGATGCTGTCGTGCACAATGCCGAGGAGTTGACGGAGCGCGTAACGGTACTTCGCAAGACGATGCCGGGTGCCTCGTTACTCGTTCAAGAGTTTTTGCGTGGCACGGAATACACCGTCGGTATTATCGGCAATCCGGGCATTTCCCACGATGTGCTGCCCATTCTCGAAGTCGATTACTCGGCACTCGATCCTCGATTGCCGCCGATCTTGTCCTACGAATCCAAATGGGAGCTCGACTCGCCATACTGTACACAGATTCGTTACGCCGAGACCAAGGCTTCGCGCGAAGTGCGCAATCGTCTGGTCGACGATTCGCTCTTGCTTTTTCAGCGACTTGGTTGCCGGGACTATGCGCGCTTTGATTTTCGGGCGAATGAGAATGGCGAAGTCAAACTGCTTGAAGTCAATCCCAATCCGGGTTGGTGTTGGGACGGAAAAATGAACATGATGGCAGGCTTGGCGGGCTGGAGTTACAGCGAGATGTTGCGGCGCATTCTGCGAGCGGCGCGAGATCGGATCCTCGAAGAGCGCGAGCGTGGCGGCTCGGCGACGAGTGCGCAGCAGGCCTCCGCATTGGTTCCGTAGGTGGCGCAGGCCGCAGCGGCGCGGTGCGAAGAGCGTGCGCATTTTGGAATGTGCAGCGAGGTCGAAGCTGCACTGTCTTTCGCAGAGCAAAGTTTTTCTCCATCACAAAAGGTGTAGAGTTGCGAGGCCGCTTGGCACGGGCTTACACGGTGTCGAAGGCGGCACGTCGGCAAGGCAAAACGCAAAATCCCACAAAAGGAATCATCTATGAGCGCAGTTGAAGAATACTCCGGAGCCATTGATCGCGGACTTGAAGGCATCGTGGCGTGCTCGACATCGATCAGCACGATCGCCGGTACGACGCTTTTGTTTCGCGGCTATACGATCGAAGATTTGGCAGCGAACGCGACGTTCGAAGAAGTCGCGTATTTGCTCTGGCACGGACGTTTGCCGCAGCAGACGGGACTTGATGCGCTTCGCAAGCAGCTCGGCGAGAGCCTCGCGCTTCCGCAAGAAGCGCGCGTGTGGCTACTCGGCTTGCCGAAGAACGTGCATCCGATGGATTTCTTGCATGCCGTTGTGGCCGGGCTTTCGTTGCATGACCCCGACGCCAACCTTCTCGATCGCGACGCAACATTGCGTAAGGCGACGCGTTTGACCGCGCGCATTGGCACGATCATTGGTGCTTACCATCGTGCGCGTCTTGGTCAGTGGCCGATGGATCCGTGTCCGGATCGCTCGCTCGCCTGGAATTTTCTCTACG
This sequence comes from Geobacter sp., assembly GCA_018262735.1. GTDB lineage: Bacteria > Myxococcota_A > UBA9160 > UBA9160 > JADFDR01 > JADFDR01. Next base: position 754 of record JADFDR010000020.1, on the reverse strand, counting down.
GCATCTTGGGTCACGAACCGGATGATGAAGACGTGCGCGATTTCGAGATTTGTCTGGTGTTGCATGCAGATCACGAACTCAATGCTTCGGCGTTTTCGGCGCGCGTCACGGCAAGCTCGCTTTCGGGAATTTACTCGTCGGTGATGGCTGCGATCGGCACGCTCAAGGGATCGCTCCACGGCGGCGCGAACGAAGCGGTGTTGCGCATGTTGCGCGAGATCGGTTCGCCAAAGAATCTCGATGCTTTTCTCGATGACGCATTCAAGACGGGCAAGAAAGTGATGGGCTTTGGGCATCGCGTGTATAAGGAAGGCGATCCGCGCGCGCATATTCTGAAGAAAATGAGTGAGCGACTTACGCGCAAAGTCGGACGTCCGGAGTTGTTCGAAATGAGCGCGCAACTCGAAGAAAAGATGGCGGCGCGCAAGGGGTTGATCCCGAACGTCGATTTTTATTCGGCAACGGTGTACGACTCGCTCGGAATTCCGGTGGATTTGTTTACGCCGGTGTTCGCGGCAAGTCGTATTTCGGGTTGGTGCGCGCATGTTCTCGAGCAGTACGAGAACAACCGCATCTATCGGCCGCGTGGCCGTTACGTCGGCGAGCGCGATTTGCGTTACGCGCCGATCGCAAAGCGCTAAGGCGCCGCTCCGCGTGTTACCCTTTTTTGTGTAGTCTTCGCGCGCTGCATTTCCGGTCTTGGCCGGCTTGCAGCGCGCGTTTCATTTCGAAGGTTTCTCGTCGAGTAATCAGA
>JADFDR010000209.1 GCA_018262735.1 Geobacter sp. | reverse complement strand
TCCCCATCACGAAGGAAGACATGGCCGTCCAACGCCTCTCCGCCAAAGCCGATGCACCTCTCGCGACACGTGCCCGTGATACCCTTGCACTACGGCGCCGCGACTTTTGTCGGCTTGCGCTCGCAGTTCTTGCAAACTCACTTTGGGTGCGCCCCGCCTTCTCCGACGAAAACAACGCTCCGAAGAAACCGAAAGTTTTGGTGCTCGGTGCCGGGATCGCCGGACTCGCCGCAGCGCACGCACTGAAAAAGGCAAACTTCGAGGTCACCGTCCTCGAAGCACGCTCGCGCATCGGGGGACGAATTTGGACCAGCACCGAGCTTGGTATTCCTCTTGATCTTGGAGCCATGCACATCCCCTCTGCGGAGCTTGACGGAGATCAGATTGAACCTTGGACCGACTTCATCGATAAAATCCGGCCTGCTACAAAAACGATCGACTACACAGAAATAGGTCTCTTCGATCACAGCGGACAAACAATCCCCAGCCGACGCATCGATGCCGCATTCACGGATTTTCAAGAAATTGCGGACGCTGCGCGCGAGGCATACACCAAATCCGATCTCGCATTCTCGGTCAAAAAAGCGATTCAGCAGACCTTGCGCCAACGATTGATTTTCAACGAGCGAGAATGGCTCCTCAACTGGGTTCTGGCGGAACACGAAGCGCGACTCGGTCTCGATTTCGCACAATTCACGCTTCAAAAGGCAACACCCGAGATTTTCAAATTGCCGTCGGAAGAGTTTCTCGCGCAGGGGTATGAAACACTCTTGCGAGAACTCGCGACCGGACTCGATCTTCGCCTGCAACAACGTATCGTACACATCGAGAGCATGGACCGCGGCGTTCTGGTCACGACGGATCACGGCCAATTCGAAGCAGAGCACACCATCGTGACCTTGCCCGCTCCCGTCTTGAATGCCAATTCCGAACTCTTCGTGCCCGCATTGCCCGCCGCAAAGCAAGACGCTCTGAAGCGCATCCAAGCTGCCGTCATAAACAAAGTTGCGTTACGCTTTTCCGATTCTTTCTGGGAAGACGAGGACCTGCTCGCCTACGCCTCGCAAACACTTGGCGAATTTCCGCTCTTCTTCAACTGCAAACCCTCACTCGGCGTCCCCGTCCTCGTCGGTCTTTGCGCAGGCGATTTCGCACGACAACTCGAAACCAAAACGGACGAAGAAATCAAAACGCGCATTCTCGAGATTTTTGGCGATTGTTTCGGCAGCAACCTCTCGGCTCTCGAAGGCATGCTCATCACACGCTGGGGGCAAGATCCGTTCGCGGGATGCGCGACGGTCTTCGCAAGCAAAAACTCGGATCGAGATCTTTTTCGAACACTGAGTGAGCCCATTGGCGAGCACTTGTTCTTCGCCGGTGACGCTACGCACGATGAATATCCGGGAACGGTACTCGGTGCCTATTTATCGGGAATTCGCGAAGCGAATCGAATCATCGATGCGTTTTGAACGCGGGATCAATCCTTCGAAGCAAAGCTTGGCTGCACGGTGATCACGAGCTTGCCTTCTTTGTAGCGCTGCGCACCGATCACAACTTGGTGTTCATTCTTGACTTGCAAATCGGTTTGCAACATTCCCTCCACCTCCACCGTCATCAATAAGCCGTGACGGTTCAGTGCGATGGGTTGCACGCGAACGAATTTTCCCGTCGGAAGCGTGAGCTGCGCCACCTCGCGTAGCGGAATCACAAAGGTTTCCGATTGAAGCACTTGCAAGCTCTTGTAGCGAAAATCATCTCGCAACTGCTTGTCCAACTCCGCCGCTGCAGGATCGATCGAACCTGGTTTTTGGCAAAGCTGAGTCACCATCAACTTCAAGCTGACCATGGTCGCTTTTTTGCTGTCGTGATCACCGTGATCGTCGGCAAATGCCGGCGTCGCAAGCATTCCGAGCCAGAAAAGCGCCAACAAAGCTTTGAAAAAATGCACGCGATTTTTCCTAGAGGAGTTCGCCTGGCCCATTTTGGGACTCTCCCCAACTGCGATGCGTTGCGGGGGTACTGTCCGTTTCATCTTCGCGATCCATGATCCAAATGATCGTGGTGTCTGGATCATCCTGCAGCAACATGACGGAATGACCACGCGCATTCAAGGATTGAATCTTGCGATGCGAAACCGAACTCTGCACGCGTTGTAAATCCGCTTCACGGAGAGTCGACAAATCGACGCGCGGCATTGGGGTCGTGACGGAGGGAGGAAGTTCGACAATGCGGATCTCGGCTGTCGTTTGTGATTGCATCCTGAAAATCGCCAAGCCAATCAAAAACACGGAAGCAGTCCCGATGAGTGCCTGCGAAAAATCCCAATTGGGTAGAAGATTTTTCTCAAACATCGTGCGAAGGCGATTCCAGAGCGTCGCATTCTGCGCTTCGATTTCTGCATCGACGGCGGGCAGCGCGATGCGGATTTTTTCCCAAAGATCCGGATGCCCCTGCGACGCTTCATTCTCTTTGACACAAGCGCCCACTTTTTCGAGTGCCTTCAGTGCGCGTGCACATGCAGAACACGAAGCAAGATGGCGCTCTACACGCCAACGCGACACACTACCAAGTTCACCATCTCGGTAACCGCTGAGCAAAATTTCAAATCGCTGGCAAGCACCCACCGCATTCACTCCTTGATCGCACTTTTAGCCTTTGATCGTGACGCTCGCCGTCGCTTCGGGATCGTACTCGCCAAATTCATTGAAACCCGAAACGAGCAGAATGTCCTGAACCTTCTTGCGAGCGTAGTGCAAACGGCTCATCACCGTTCCTTTGGAAATGCCAAGCACTTCCGCAATCTCGGTATAAGAAAGCCCTTCCGCTTCACGCAAAAGCAAGGTTTCGCGTTGCGCTTCAGGCAACTGCGCAATGGCATCGGCAACCCGT
>JADFDR010000208.1 GCA_018262735.1 Geobacter sp. | reverse complement strand
GTCGCTGGTGACACCCGGCACCAAGATTCCTCCGCGAATGCTTGCGCTCGGTGCTCCGGCGCGGCCGGTGCGTGCGCTCACGGAAAAGGAGCTTGCGCAACAGAAGATCATCAACCAGCGCTATCTCGAAGTCTTGAAAGCGTATCGCGACCCCGTGCGTTAGCGTCACGAATTTGTGTCAATCGTTTTGTTGTACGCTTCCTGGGTATTGCGCACAGTGCGTGCGTTGCTTTGCGCAAATCGCATTCGATTTGGAAGGCCCTGATTTCTTTCGCTTTAGAAATGCGGGTTGGTTTTCCACCGACGGAAAACATCAGCTCTGGTTTGCGGAAACACTCGAAAAATGGAATGGATCCGAGGTTCCTTAGGAATCCGAGCGCTTTGTGCCGGGTAATACGCCGGCGTAGGTGCAGAGTGCCGTCGTGATGATTGCCGCGAGGAGCGCGAGCGGAAGTTTTGGGGGGATCGCCGCGCGTACAGCTTCCTGCGCGAGATGTTCTTGTTCGGGGCCCGGCGGTGTCGTTCGCAAGATTTCGTAGAGCGTCGGAATGGCGAAGAACAAGCAATACAGCAGGAAGAATGCACCGACGTAAAGAAAGCCCATCGTGACGCGAGGTGCGAAAGTTGATTTTTTGCGGATGCTGTTCACGCACGCAGGCTACGTAGAACCCTGAGCGAGGTCAATGCTTTTGCAGGGAGTCGATTTCGTGCAAGAGTCTTCGGCGCTGTGCATCAATCGCCGCTACAGTGGTCGTGGCGCAAAGAGTCGCTATGGGAAAAGGAATTCAGTTGAAGGAATCGTCGGACACGTCAAGCGAAGATGCGACACTCGTTGCAGGGACACGGCTCGTCATCATCGACGGTGCTAATTTTCTCTATCGCGCATTTTTTGCATTGCCACCGTTGCGCAATTCCGTGGGAATGCCGACGAACGCGTTGCTTGGCGTAGCGACGATGCTCAACAAAGTACTGCGTGAGGAGAAGCCGGATGCGATCGTGATCGTTTTCGATGCACCCGGAAAAAGTTTTCGTCACAGCCTTTATCCGCAATACAAAGCGCAGCGCGAGGCGATGCCCGAAGATCTTGCGGCGCAAATTCCGGCGATTCGTGAGTTGATTGCGGCGCATCGAATCCCCATTCTCGAAGTGTCAGGCGTGGAGGCTGACGATGTGATCGCAACGTTGGCGACGCATGCGCCGCAGGGAGTGCGGCGCACGATTGTCTCGACGGACAAAGATCTGATGCAACTCGTGGGCGACGAGGTGGAGTTGTTCGACACGATGAAGTCACAACGCATCGATGTGTCATGTGTCGAGGAGCGCTTTGGTGTAAGGCCAGATCAGATGCTCGATTTTAGGGCACTCGTTGGAGATCCGAGCGACAACATTCCCGGCGTTCACGGTATTGGAGAGAAGGGTGCGGCTCAGTTGATTGGCGAGTGGCACGATCTCGAGAATCTTCTTGCACACGCAGCGCAAGTCAAAAGCAAACGCGCTCGAGAGGGTTTGCTTGCGCATGCAGACGAAGCGCGCTTGTCGAAGGCTCTTTCGACTCTACGCAAAGATGTTTCGATCTCGATGGCCTGGGGTGCCTTTTTGCGCCAAGAGTCAGACAAAGAGCGGCTGGCTGAGTTGTATCGGCGCTTCGAGCTTTCGCGCTTGCTCAAGGATCTCGAAGTCGATCCGGCGCTGCGGTCTCAGTCTGTCTTCGTGCGTGCCAACGAGAGTCCGCATATACACACTCAAGTGATCGATGATCGGGAAGACTTGCGTGCCGGAGTGGAAAAACTGGCAAGGCTTGAGACGGTTGCGATGCTTGCTGTTGGAACCGAAGGAGGGTCGGCGCAAAGCGAATGTGCAGGAATTGTCTTTGCGTGCAGCGAAACGGTCGCTGTGTATGTAGCGCTGCGACATCGTGATGCGCAGGGAGTGCTCGCATTGGGAGAGGCGCCGCAGCACGCACTGACACTGGAAACGCTTGCACACGAGTTGCAGCCCGTCTTTGCTCCGAAGCGAGATGACGCAAATAAGTGTCGATGGATGGGAAGCAATGTCAAAGTGACGCAAGCGATTTTGCGTCAAGCAGGTCTTGATTTGCCGTCGGCAGATTTCGATGTGGATGTGGCTGCGTATCTGCTCGATTCCGAGGGACAACGCTCAACGCCGGTGCTCGCTTCGCAGTATTTGGATCGGGCCGTTCGAACATGGGAAGAGGTTGCGGGCAAAGGTGCAAAAGCCAGGAGTGCCGTGGATCTGCCGCGCGAAGAGGTTGCGCAATGGGCCGGTGAAGAGATTTGCGCGCTCACTGCGCTCCGGTCGAGTCTGGAATCGCGGATCGAGGCGGAGGGGCTGGCGGATCTTTTTTATCAGGTGGAGATGCCACTTACGACGGTGCTCGGTGAAATGGAATGTGCAGGGGTGCGCATCGACGAGAAGCTGCTCGGGGATCTTTCGCGACAATATTCTGTGTCACTTCAAGAGATTGAGCGTGAAATTTTTGCGCTTGCGGGGGAAGAGTTTCTGATCTCATCGCCAAAGCAATTGCAACGCATTTTGTTCGAGAAGCTCAAGCTGCCGACGGTAAAAAAAACGAAAACGGGTTATTCCACCGACGAGGACGTCCTTCAGCAACTTGCCTCTCAACACGCGCTGCCGTCGCGCGTGCTTGCCTATCGGCATCTTGCGAAACTCAAAGGTACTTATGTGGACGCCTTGCCGCGCCTCGTTCATCCGGGCACGGGGCGTATTCATCCGCGCCTACACCAAACTGGGACAGCAACGGGTCGGCTCTCGTGTTCCGATCCCAATTTGCAAAACATTCCGATTCGTACCGAGGAAGGACAACGCATCCGCGAGGCCTTTCTTCCTGCCGACGGACAGATCTTTCTTTCCGCG
>JADFDR010000207.1 GCA_018262735.1 Geobacter sp. | reverse complement strand
TGTCGATGTGATCGAGGCAGGGTTTCCGGCAGCGAGCGAAGGCGACTTTGAATCTGTGCGCGCCGTCGCCGAAGAAATGGAAACTCCGTCGGTGTGCGGTCTTTGCCGTACACGCGAACGTGACATCGAGCGCGCGATCGAAGCGCTCTTGGTTGCGAAGAAGCCGCGTATTCACACCTTCATCGCGACGAGCGACATCCATCTCGAACACAAGTTGCGCATGAATCGCGCGCAAGTGCTTGCGGAGATCGACCGCGCTGTGCGTCAAGCGCGTGCGGCGGTGGCGGATGTCGAATTTTCGGCGGAAGACGCAACGCGTTCAAATCGCGAGTTTCTCGTCGAAGCGTTCAACACGGCGGTTGCTGCCGGTGCGAGCACGCTCAACGTGCCGGATACCGTCGGTTACACCACGCCCTTCGAGTTTGAAGAGTTGATTCGTTATTTGCGCGCGCACATCGTCGGTGTCGAAAATGTGGTGCTGAGCGTGCATTGTCACAACGATCTCGGGCTTGCCGTCGCGAATAGTCTTTCGGCGGTGCGAGCGGGCGTGCGCCAAGTCGAGTGTACGATCAACGGCATCGGTGAGCGCGCGGGCAACACGGCGATGGAAGAAGTCGTGATGGCGATCAAGACGCGCGCCGATCTTTTTCCCGGAGTCGAGACGCGAATTCGCACCGAAGAAATTTATCCGTCGAGTCGCACGCTCTCGTCGGTGATCGGGATTTCCGTGCAACCGAACAAAGCCATCGTCGGAGACAATGCCTTTGCGCACGAAGCCGGCATTCATCAAGACGGCGTGCTCAAACATGCGATGACGTATGAAATCATGACGCCGCAATCGATTGGCCGCGCTTCGAACGATCTTGTGCTCGGCAAACATTCGGGTCGTCACGCGTTTGGTGATCGCTTGCGCGAACTCGGGCTCGTGGTCGAAGGCGAAGAACTCGAGAAGGCATTCTTGCGCTTCAAGGATCTCGCGGACAAAAAGAAGGTCGTTTACAACGAAGACATCGAAGCGCTGGTCGCCGACGAAATCTTGCGTATCGAAGATCGTTACAAGCTCGGCCAGCTTTCGGTACACAGCGGAACATTCCAAACACCGACGGCGACGGTCGAACTCATGATCGATGGCGAAGCGCGCAAAACCACGAAGACCGGTGATGGTCCGGTGGATGCGGTGTTCAAAGGTATTGCAGAAATCACCGATACAAAGAGCGAACTCAACCACTTTCTCGTCAAGGCGATTACCGGCGGCATGGATGCGCTTGGCGAGGTCTCGGTCAAAGTGTCGGAAGATGGACGCAGTGTGATGGGGCAAGGTGCCGACACGGACATCATCGTGGCGTCCGCGAAAGCCTATGTGCACGCGCTCAACAAACTCGAGTGGCACAAGCGTCGCCACGAAAAACGCGAACCGAAGGGAATCTAAAGATGAAACGAATTTTGCTTTTGCCCGGGGATGGAATCGGACCCGAGGTGACCGCGCAGGCACGTCGTGTGCTCGAACTCGTGGCGCAGCGCCACGACATCAAGCTCGATCTCGACGAAGCACTGATCGGTGGTTGCTCGATCGATGCCACGGGTGTGCCGCTCACCGACGAAGTCGTGGCGCGTGCGAAAGAGGTCGATGCGGTTTTGCTTGGCGCCGTCGGTGGGCCGAAGTGGGACGGCATCGCGATGCACTTGAAGCCCGAGAAAGGTTTGCTGCGCATCCGCAAGGAGCTCGGACTTTTTGCGAACCTGCGCCCGGCGACGGTATTTGAGGCCTTGATCGACGCATCGACGTTGCGTCCGGAGGTCGTGAAGGGAATCGATTTGCTCGTGATTCGCGAGCTGACGGGCGGATTGTATTTTGGGGAACCGAAGGGCATCAGCAGCGTGAACGGCGTGCGACGCGGTGTCAACACGATGGTGTACGACGAGCATGAAATCGAACGCATCACGCGTGTTGCTTTTGAGGCGGCACGCGGTCGACGCAAAAAAGTGACGCATGTACACAAGGCGAATGTGCTCGACGTTTGTCAGTTGTGGGTCGAAGTCGTGAATCACCTCGCAAAGGAGTATCCCGACGTCGAACTCGCGCATCAGCTCGTCGATTCGTGCGCGATGCTGCTCGTGAAAGATCCCAAACAATTTGATGTGATCGTGACTGAAAACATGTTCGGCGACATTCTCTCCGACGAGGCCGCGATGATTACGGGCTCGCTCGGGATGCTTCCGTCGGCGAGTCTCGGCAGCGACGGGATGGGTCTTTATGAACCGGTGCACGGATCGGCTCCGGACATCGCGGGTCAAAACAAAGCCAATCCGCTCGCGGCGATCCTGTCGGTGGCGATGCTCTTCGAGCATTCGTTCAAAGAGTTGCGTGCGGCAGCAGAAATCAACGACGCTGTGAAGCAAGTCCTTTCCGACGGAAAACGCACAGCAGACATCATTTTGCCTGGACAAAAATTTACGCCGATCGGTTGCACGGCGATGGGCGATGCCGTTCTCGAGAAGTTGAAGGCGCTCTCGTGATGGGGCAAGCCGGAAAGCGCGCGGCGGTGGCGGGTGCGACGGGTGCACTGGGCGGCGTGTTGATCGAAATGCTCGCCGAGCGCGTGTTTCCGATTCGCGAGTTGATTCCGATTGCGACTTCGAATTCCGTCGGAGAAGAAATCGAACTTTGGGACGACTTGATTCCCGTGCTCGAGGCGCCACCTGCGGACTGGACCGGAATCGATGTCCTTTTTTTGTGTACGCCGACAGAGGCTTCGCGCGAGTTGGCGCGCCTTGCGCTCAAACAAAGCGTCCCTGTGATTGATCTTTCGGGTGCATTCGTCTTACACAAAGAAGTGCCATTTGTAGTAGCAGGGCTTGAACTTGGCGAGGAGGTGCGCAAGGCGCCGCTCGTGAGTT
>JADFDR010000206.1 GCA_018262735.1 Geobacter sp. | reverse complement strand
TTTGATTGCACAAAATCTGGCAGCCGCGCAGCGCATTCCACTCGCACCGAGTGTTTTGCAGCGCATACGCAATACGCCAACGCAAACCGCACTCAGTCCAGCAGATCGCAACGAAAATGTCCGTGGTGCCTTTCACGCTATAAAAGCAAAAATGCCAACCGATGCACGGATCTGGCTCGTCGACGATGTCATTACAACGGGCAGCACGCTCGGTGAAGCTGCGCGCGAGCTCAGGCGCGCCGGCGCTGCAGAAATTTTTGGAATCTCGATTGCACGCACCCCGACTTTTCTTGAAAAGAATTCCGCAAACGGCTAAAAACCGATCCAACCTGGCGCAAGCGTTGGCGCACAAAAAGATCAAGGAGTCTGCAAATGGCCAAACTCAAGCAAGCCGTCACCCTCAAGCACACTGCGAGCGTAGGCTCGGAAACCGAAGACGTTGCCTTCGAAAAGGGCGATGAAGTCACCGTCCTCAAGGAATGGACAGATTACTATCTGGCCAAGAACAGCGACGGAATGATCTTCAACATCGAAAAAGCGTTGATCGACGAGGACTAGGCTTTCTGCTCGTCTGTGTCGCATACACAGCAGGATGACGCGTTCTCCGCTGCGCCATAGACCGACTCCAAAATCACCTGTTGCAAACGATCTGGATCGACGGGTTTTTTGAAGACCACGCCGCGCAGCCCACGAAACCGGCTGCGCTTGATGACGTGGTCTTTGTCGTAATAGAAACCCGTCATCATCAAAATCGGCAAACCGGGGAACTCCTTTTCCGCAGCGCAGTAAAGCTCGAAGCCATCCATCTTGGGCATCGATACATCGGAAAGGAGTACGTCGAATTTCGTTTGCCGTAGCATGGCAAGCGCCTCCTCTCCGTCGTGCGCCGTAGTCACCCGACAGCCTCGATGTTCCAGAAGTTCGCGCAGGGTTTCGCAAATTCCCAAATCGTCGTCCACAACCAGAATACGCAGCGCTTGCATACGCGGATCGTTTTCTCTGGAATACGCAACTTTGTGTCGAAGGTCGACCATCTTTGCAGGGCCAACATAGTTAATCGTTTCGTAGCGTTCCGTCTCGACCATTTCGCCCAAGCGATCGACGATATCGGCAAGACGTTTTACTTCGCGACGAATCGAATCCACGCGTTCGAGCGGAATGGAGCAGTCTTTCTCTTCGGCAAGCACTTCGACATCGCGCTCGAGAAGTTCAATCTGATTCAGAATCACCGAGAGCGGTGTATTGACTTCATGACTGAGTCCGATCGCCACTTCACCCAGTGTTGCCAACTGATCGCGACGCAAAATTTCGCGCAAATCTTTTGCAAAACCGATCGTGCCTACTTCTTGCTGCGCGGCATCTCGTAAAATCGTTCCTGAAATTGCGACTGGAATTTGTTCACCGGACTTCCCCACGAACATGGTCTGAAAAGTTTCTACGCTTCCCGCGTTACCAATCCGATCGCTGCGCATCGCCGCCATGACGCGGCGCGCTTCGTCGAGACTTGGATACAGCTCGACGACGAAGTGACCAAGAATTTCTTCGGAGTCGTAGCCAAGGACGCGCTTTGCGCCGTCGTTGTAATAATTCACGATACCTTGACGATTGGTCGCAACGACGATGTCGCTCGACTGCGCCACCAACTGCTGAAAAATTTCAGGTTTCAGCGACATGATCTTCGCTCCCGCACTTGCGATTTCGAGCGCTCGCTCAGAATCAGCTTACTTCTCGACGGAACCGCTTTTCAAAACACACGAACTTTTGCGCTACTCAAAATCTTGTTCCGCAAGCCAACGTTCGGCATCGATCGCAGCCATGCAACCCGTTCCGGCGGAAGTAATGGCTTGCCGATACGTCGGATCCATCACGTCACCACACGCAAACACACCTTCCACCGACGTAAAACTCGTTCCGGATTTGACTTGAATGTAGCCGGCCGGATCAAGCGCAAGCTGGCCCTTCAAAAATTCGGTATTGGGTTTGTGTCCGATCGCAATGAACACGCCTTCCACGGCAAGCTCACTCTTTTCACCGGTCTTCACATTGCGAATCTGGATGCCTTGCACCGCTTGTTCGCCAAAAATTTCTTCGATGGCACTATTCCAAACGAACTCGATTTTCTTATTTGCCAAAGCGCGTTCCTGCATGATCTTCGAAGCACGAAGTTGATCTCGGCGATGAATCAAAGTCACTTTCGTGGCATAGCGAGTAAGGAACAGCGCTTCTTCCAGTGCAGTATCGCCTCCACCGACGATGGCCACCGGCTTGTCCTTGAAAAATGCACCGTCACAAGTTGCACAAGCCGACACACCACGGTTTAGGAACGTTTGCTCTGACTCGATGCCAAGCCAGCGCGCCGAAGCTCCCGTCGCAACGATGACGGTATCGGCGGTGTAAGTGTGTTCTGCGCCGCGAACGCGAAACGGACGCTTGGAACAATCTATTTCCTCGACGTCTTCGAGAAAAATTTGCGTGCCAAAGCGTTCGGCTTGTCGCTGCAAAAGATCCATCAACTCCGGACCCTGGATCCCTTCCGGGAAGCCAGGATAGTTCTCGATTTCAGTCGTGAGCATCAACTGCCCACCCGACATAAGCCCTGCAAAGATGACCGGCTTGAGTTCGGCGCGCGCCGCATAAATCGCTGCGGTGTAGCCTGCCGGACCGCTACCGACGATAACGACACGCGAATGGGACTCGCTCTTTTTTTCCTGCAATCCGAGAAGCGACGTCAACTCTCCCGATGCCTCGAGTGCGGAAAGATCGTCAAACCCACCCACATGCCGATCTCCGATCCAAATTTGTGGCACGGTCTTTCGGCCCGAACGCTCCATCATTTCCGTTTTTTTCTCGAGATGATCCTCGATGTTGATCTCGGTCCAGGTTTGCCCTTTCGATTCGAGAAGACGCTTGGCCATTT
>JADFDR010000205.1 GCA_018262735.1 Geobacter sp. | reverse complement strand
CCTATTCCGAAGCCTGCGAGAAATACTGAAAGAAGTACTGATACCCGGAAAACAACGTCAACAACGTGGCGCATCCCAGCATGACATGTCCAATGTCGTGCGCCGGCAAACCGATCGTCGTCGACGGAAACAGCAACGCGCCAATCGCGAAATTCTGAGAAAACGTTTTCAACTTTCCCATCCAGGATGCGGCCATCACGGTTCCTTGCGATGACGCAATTCCGCGTAGGCCCGTCACCGCCAACTCGCGTCCCACGATCACGACCACCATCACCACCGCCCACTTCTCGATACGTCCGATGGCAAGCAGCACAATCAAGGCCGTGCTCACGATGAGTTTGTCCGCGAGCGGATCGAGCATTTTTCCAATTTGTGTCACGAGCTGTGCGCGCCGCGCGATCCAGCCATCGACGATATCCGTCAGTGCCGCAACGATGAAAAGCCAAGCCACAATCTGACTCTCGACATGCCCGTTGTACCAGGGAAACAAAAGCAGAACCGGTACGATGCAGATCCGTACCATGGTGATCGTGTTGGGAAGATTCCAGAACTGTTCGCGCGCTCGAATCTTGCCCATCGTCGCTACTCGAGAGGAAGGTGCGTTATTGGAAGATGTCGTCATCGTAGTGGCGATAATAGGACAGAACGCGCCGCACGTACTGTTCGGTTTCAGGGAAAGGTGGAATACCACGATACCGCTGCACAACATTGGGACCCGCATTGTAAGCGGCAAGCGCATATTCGAGGCTGCCAAAACGATCCATCATCTGTCGCAAATACCGCGTGCCTCCCCAAATGTTTTCACGCGCCTCGAACGGCTCCTCGACACCCATCATCTTCGATGTCTCCGGCATGAGCTGCATCAATCCTTGCGCGCCTTTGGGTGAAATCGCATACGGATTGAAATTCGACTCCGCCGCAATCACAGCTTTGACGAGCGCTGGCATCACGCCATGCTCGGAACTGAGTTCAAGAATCAAAGGGTCGAAGCGAGTGTTCTTGGGAACCTCGACGCGCAACGGCAACTTTCCCCACGGATTAAACGGTTTGTACCGTCGATTCACCGGCGTGTCCGTGAAATGCACAACACCGTTCTCGTCGATGTAGCGATAAATTTCACCCGCACGCGCCACGGTCGATACAAGTCCGACAAGCAAACTCAAGCAAAGAACCAAAGGCAAAGCATGTGCAAAGGTTTTGTTTTGGACTCTGCGCACCGTTTTACTTCTCCACAAAATTTCTAACGGATCGAGTTGCCTGCACTGCCCACAACGCTTCTTCCAAAACCCGCTTCTCCCAGAACTCGGAACATCGCCACGGTGCGTTGTCTTCACTGCTGCAGCCTCGCTTGGCGAGCCGGATGGTTCCGGATAGACTCGCCCGCCCACAGGACTTGGGTTTTCTATCGGCAAGAGCGCAAGCGGCATTAACGCGCAAAATCCACCCGGAGCATTTTGTGCCTCAGCACCATCAATTCGATTTCTTGGTCATCGGAAGCGGCATCGCCGGGCTTTTTTACGCTCTGCGTGTGGCCGAAGCAGGCCGTGTTGCGATCGTCACCAAGAAAGACGCTGCCGATTCCGCAACGAACCGCGCCCAGGGCGGCATTGCAGCCGTTCTTGCAAACCATGACTCGATCGAGCAGCACGCCCAAGACACCCTCGACGCTGGCGCAGGACTCTGCCGCGAGGATGTCGTGCGTTTCGTGGTCGAACGCGGACAACGCTCGATCGAGAGCTTGCTTGCATGCGGCGTCGATTTTGATCGCGACGAAAATCCCGCTTCCGTCGATCGCTTCAGCTTTGGACGCGAAGGCGGACATTCGCAACGTCGGATCTTGCATCACCGCGATGCAACGGGACGCGAAATCGAGCGCGCCCTGCTCGCGTGCGCGGAGCGCCACCCCAACATTTCGCTCTTCGAAAACCATTGCGCCGTCAACTTGATCTCCGCAGCGCATGCCGGAGCCGAATCTTCCGAGCGCATCGTTGGCGCTTTCGTACTCAACGCCGCAACGAGCGAGGTCGACTCCTTCGAAGCCAAGATCACGCTACTCGCAACCGGAGGTGCTGGGAAAACCTATCTCTACACCACGAACCCAAGCATCGCGTCGGGCGACGGAATGGCGATGGCGTACCGCGCCGGCGCCACGCTCATGAACATGGAATTCATCCAGTTTCACCCGACGTGTTTCTACCATCCCTTGTCACGCTCTTTTTTGATCAGCGAAGCCGTGCGCGGCGAGGGTGGAGTTTTGCGCACACAACAAGGCGACGCATTTATGCGTAAGTATCACCCCATGGCCGATCTCGCACCGCGCGACATCGTCGCGCGCGCGATCGATACGGAACTCAAACGCTCCGGCCACGAATACGTCGTACTCGACATCACGCATCACGATGCACAGTTCGTACGCGAGCGCTTCCCCACGATCCATGAACACTGCTTGCAACATGGCATTGACATTACGAAGCAACCAATCCCCGTCGTACCCGCAGCGCATTACATCTGCGGCGGCGTGCGTACCAATCTGCGCGGCGAAAGCGATCTCGAAAATCTTTTTGCCGTCGGAGAAGTAGCCTGCACGGGCTTGCATGGCGCCAATCGCCTTGCCTCGAATTCGCTGCTCGAAGCAGTTGTTTTCGCAGAGGAAGCGGCCGCCGAAAGCATTGCACGCCTTCCCCAATCCACTTTTGCAAGCAAACAATTCCCGCGCTGGGAAGAAGGCAGGGCCACCGTCAGCGAAGAGGCTGTCGTCATTACACAGAATTGGGACGAGATCCGTCGGTTCATGTGGAATTACGTCGGCATCGTGCGCAGCAACCGACGTCTTGAACGCGCTCGCAACCGCCTCCAGCTCTTGAAACAAGAAATCGACGACTACTACTGGAACTTCAAACTCACACCGGATTTGATCGAACTACGCAATATTAC
>JADFDR010000204.1 GCA_018262735.1 Geobacter sp. | reverse complement strand
TTCTTCGGAAGTTTGGGCTGGCTTTCGCGTCGCGCGACGCGCCTTTCCGCGCGATCTCGAAATTTCCGACGGAGAAACGATTCAAATTCGCTGCGCACACGACGGCTATCGACGCTTGCCCGGTCATCCCGAACACACGCGAAAATGGTTTTTTGCCCCCCATGCGCTCACCCTCGAAGATTGCGTGCATGGCCCTTGCAGGAATGCCGTCGCCTACTTTCATCTACACCCGAATGTGTCTATCGAGCCCTCTTCCGACGGAACAACAGGAAAAATAAGGCTCTCTCCCGAACACGCCCTCGAATGGCAAGTGGAATCCGGCACGCTGACGATTGCACCGTCCACCTATCATCCCGAGTTCGGGCGCAGCGTTGCAAGCCATTGCCTCGTTCTGCAACTCCACGACGGCAACAGTCGAATTCGATTCGCGTGGAGCTGATTGTCCGCTCGGGGGCTCCATCCAAATCGAAACCTGAAACCCGAAATCCGTTTGGATGCATCTCCTGCCCGCATCCACATCCATCGTCGCCGATCCGATTGCGGGCATAGATCTCTCCCCTTGAGCAGCTCCTCGGAACACGCTTCTCGCCAAAGCAACTTCGGATCATTTCGCCTTTTGCGGCGTCTCCTCGAGTCCGAGTTGATTCTTTCCCTCGAGTCAAAATCAGTCCCGCCTTCAAAAAGCGAATGGATCAACGACTTGCAAAATGGCGCGAGGCGAAATGGCAAATGCAAAGCTTGAAACTACCTCGTGCGAGCAGACGCCGATTGACACCGAGGAGGTGCAAACTTATTCTGGACGCGCACCGATCTCGGACGATCTGCACAGATACGCCCAACCCACAGCACACAGCACTTGAACGACACGAACGACTCGGAAGGACGCAAGCCATGCAACTGCGGAAGCTCACGACAAAACTCTTGCGCGCCCAGATTGCTCCAGGCCTAGCGCTGATTTGGATCCTTACGGCAACGACGACTGCGAGTGCGCAATGCCCACTCCTCTTCTCGGCGCAGCTCTCTGCACGTCAACAAGACCTCGTCGATCAAGAAGTTTCACCGACGTTGATCAAATCCACGATGAAACAAATCAAAATCACCACCTCCGACGTATTGAAGGTGCTTGCCACGCACTACTCCACGACTTTTCCGTCGGGATCGAAGATCTGTTTTCATCGCGACTCCGGCGATACCACGATGAATGTGTACGATGGCAAAAACACTCTTTTGCTCAAAGTCGATGAATCCGTCATGGATCTTCTCGCTCGACCCGAACCGACATTCGACATCTACACCGTGCCCGACGCATGGCTCGTCCAATGCAGCACTCTCGACCCTCCGCCGGATCCCTGCATCGACATCCCTCTCCAAATTCTTCGGCATACCAACGCGAACATTCTCGCACTGTCGCGTACCCGGAGTTACTCCTTCGTCGCCGGGGAGTATTGGACCATCGGAACCATGCAACTCATCTCGGCACCCGCGATGATCGACGTCGTCCTGAGCGGGATGCTGTATTCAAAATTCTCCTGGGTCATGCCTTCCTCCATCCTTCAAACCCAGGAGACGATTGATGTCATGTCGCGCGGGCAACTCAATGGGAAGCCCACGCTTTTCACAGGCACGATTCGTTTCCTGGGAAAACTTCCGCTCCTCAACGTCGCCCCGCCTCCGCCACCCTGAACAACGACACAAAGAATTGACGCGAGGCGAAGGCAAGAACAACACAAGTTTGAGTCAAAGTTTGCCAGCGAGGACAAGAGATGCAAAAGCGGACATCCAAACAACAACCTCTCCGACACAGATTTGCGACAGCGATCGCGTGGGGAAGACTACTCCTTGTGCTGGCCGCAGCCTGGGGGACAGCGTCGCACGCACGAGCGGCTTGTCTCCCGATCACGACCAAGATGACTTCCGTTGAGGAATATGCTTTCGATGATCTGGAGGGCAGCGCTTGGCGAACCAAGGTGGTCAAAGTCAAAATCACGACGCCGGATCTGCTCAAACTGATTGCCATCGCGCAAGTAACACCCACGACCTTTCCCTCCGGATCGCAGCTTTGCTTCGAAGGGAATGGTGAGCCGTTGCGAGTTCGAGACCTCAGCGGCGCACTGCTCCTCGAAATACCATCGGATATCGCTTCGCTCGAAGTCGACGGTGGTTCGGTGTATTCCAAGACCGACGACCTGCAGAAGGGCACGACTCAACTCGAAGACTTCACGACCGCCAATTTCAATCTCGATTTGACCGGCTCGGTGGCCGGCAGCCAGCTCCTGTTCGAAACGAAGGCGATCATGGGCACGAAGAGCTCTTGGAAAGCGCCTGCACCCTCCAAGACCACGGTCCTCATGAAGCTTTTCGGCACCGGGCATCTTCGTTTCAATCATCCCATCGATCTGCCGGCTCATGATTATGGATCCCCCATCGCCTTTTTTATGGGAGATCTCACGCTCAAAGGATCTTTGCCGCATCCCTGATTTTTCTCGTGTGTTATCGATCACTCTCAGCGAACGAGGTACACCATGAAGTGTTTTTCAGTCTTGCAAGGGATCGGTTTGGTCGGCGCGCTCGCCTTGAGCGGCGCCGCGCAGGCGGGCACACTGAACATCAAACTCACCGTCTCGCAGCAGGGGCTTGATGAAGCGGAAATCGCTCCGGGCCTCACGAAGTCGACGATCCTGCGCGCAAAGATCACGAGCAAAGAAATCCTGCAGCGACTCGCTGCGCACTACTCGCAGCCATTTCCCGTCGGAGCTGTACTTTTTCTCGATTCCGAAGGCGTTCTCTACGTCCACGCAAAAGACGGCGCCCCCCTGCTCACCGTCGAGGAATCCGTTTTCTCGGTCAACGTAGTCAGCGATTCTCTGATCTCCGATACAGACAAGACCACGCCCACCGGCGGCAACTACACGGGAACTTCGGAATTTCTTAGCGAGATCTCTTTCGACAGCGATCCTGCTGCA
>JADFDR010000203.1 GCA_018262735.1 Geobacter sp. | reverse complement strand
GTCTTTACGGCATCATCAATGGCACGACGAATTACATGCTCACCGAGATGCAAAAGAAGGGCGAGCCGTTCGAGGAGGTGCTCGCGCGCGCTCAAGCGCTCGGCTATGCGGAGGCCGATCCGAGTTTTGATATCGATGGCATCGACGCAGCGCAGAAGCTGACACTTTTGATTGCCATGGCGTTTGGCGCAGAGCTGACGTTCAAGGATATTCCGACGGAAGGGATTCGCGGACTTTCGCCGATCGATTTCGAGTCGGCGAAAGAGCTTGGTTACCGGATCAAATTTCTGGGTGTTGGAAAGCTGCATCGCGACGATCGTGGCGAGGAGACGATCTCGGCGCGCGTGCATCCGGCAATGATTCCCGCAGAGAGTTTGCTTGCGAGCATCGATGGCGTAATGAATGCAATCGCAGTGACGGGGGATTCCGTCGGTACGACACTGTATTCCGGCGCAGGTGCGGGCTCGCTTCCGACGGCAAGTGCGGTGGTGTCCGACATCATGGAACTTGCACGCGAAGTGATGCGCGGCGTGAGCGGTCGGCTGGCGCCTCTTGCGCACCCACCGAGCGTGCTGCGCGTGATCCCAATCCGACCGCTGTCCGCGTGGAGTGGTCGTTGTTATTTGCGCTTTACGGCGCGTGATCAATCGGGTGTGTTGTCGAAAATCACCGGAACGCTTGGTGAGCACGGCATCGGTATCGAGACGATTTTGCAACGCGGCAAGGGCGCAGCGGAAACGGCTGTGCCGATCGTGGTGATGACGCATCCCGCGCGGGAATCCGAAGTGCGACACGCTCTTTCCATGATAGATACACAATCGTATGTCACCTCGCCGACGAAGCTCGTGCGGGTCGAGGAGGATCTTTGAGTATGGCGACGACTTCTTCGACGAAAACTTCCCAAGTTTCGGATGCCTATCGTGCTTGGTTTCAGAGTATCAACGATGCGACAGATCGCTATGCACTGGATGAAATTGTGTATACCGGCAAAGACGGCGCGCTCCTGAAAGTCGTGCACGATCTCGATGCGTTGCGCAAAACTTCGGGTGCCGAGTGGAAGCGCATTTTCGAGCAGCGCGCACACACGACGCAGTGGCCATTCGGATCGGGGGTGTGGTCGAAGCGCGAGTGGGTTTGCCCGGAGATTCGTGACAGCAGTATTGTGTCGATGTACGAGGGTAACTCGAATTTGTTTTGGGCCGATCGCTATGGACGCGAGCTCGGGCTCCCCGAGTTGTGGATCAAGCAGTGCGGAAACTCGCACACGGGATCGTTCAAAGATCTCGGGATGACGGTGCTCGTCTCGATGGTGAAAGAGATGATCGCACGCGGCAAAGAGATTCGTGCCGTGGGTTGTGCCTCAACGGGCGATACCTCGGCGGCGCTCGCGGCGTATGCGGCAGCGGCGGGGATTCCGGCGACGGTGTTCTTGCCACGCGGAAAAGTGTCGATCGCACAGCTCATTCAACCGGTTGCAAACGGTGCGATTGTGTTCGCGCTCGATACGGACTTCGATGGTTGCATGGAGATCGTGAAGCAGATTTCCGAGCGTGATGGAATTTATCTCGCCAATTCGATGAACAGTTTGCGGATCGAAGGTCAAAAGACCGTCGGGATCGAGATTGTGCAGCAGTTCGATTGGGAAGTGCCGGATTGGATCGTGATCCCGGGCGGCAATCTCGGAAATGTGTCGGCGCTTGCAGCCGGGCTCGACATGATGCTCGAGCTGGGTCTTGTCACGAAGCGACCGAGGCTCGTGTGCGCACAGGCCGAGGCCGCGAATCCGCTCTATCTCTCGTACCAAACGGAATTTCAGCATTTCAAACCGGTGGTGGCGAAGAAAACTTTGGCGTCGGCGATTCAGATCGGCAATCCCGTGTCGATCGACAAAGCCGTAGATGCAATCAAGCGTTTCGACGGTGTTGTTGAGCAGGCGAGCGAGTCGGAGATTGCGGAATCGTGTGCGGCGGCGGATCGTACAGGTTTGTTCAACTGCCCACACACAGGTGTGGCACTTGCGGCAATGAAGAAGCTGGTGTCGCGCGGTGTGATCAAGAAGAACGAGCGCGTGGTCGTGATCTCGACGGCGCACGGACTCAAGTTTGTCGATTTCAAGACGCAATATCATCAATCGCAACTCGAAGGCATCGTTTCCCGAATGCCGAATCCGCCGATCGAATTGCCGGCGAAGTACACCGCCGTGCGTGACGAGCTGCTGCGTCAAATCGAAAAACGGTTTGGCGCCTAGCGATGTTTACGGGAATCGTCGAGGTTGTCGGAACGATTCGTGAATACGCTCCGCATGGCGGCGTGACGCGACTTCAGATCGATGCGCCGATGATTCTCGACGGTGTGAAGCTCGGCGACAGCGTGGCCGTGAATGGAACGTGTTTAACCGTAACACAAATCAGTGACACATCGCTTGCCTTCGAAGCGATTCCCGAAACCTTGCTGCGCACCAATCTTGGAGAACTTCGCGTGGGTGCGCGTGTGAATCTCGAACGTGCGATGCGCGCTGGAGCGCGATTCGACGGACATATCGTGCAAGGCCATGTCGATACGACGGGGCGCGTGCGCACCGTCGAACGTCGAGGCGATGACGTGCGCGTGGTCGTGGACTGCGGTGTCGAATTTGCAGAACTGTTGGTCGAGAAAGGCTCGGTCACGATCGATGGCGTTTCGCTTACGGTAGTCGGAGTCGAGGCAGATGCCTTCGACGTCGCGTTGATTCCACACACGCTGCAGGCAACGATCTTCGGTGAACGCAAGCAGGGCGATCGCGTGAATCTCGAAGCGGATATCCTCGGAAAATACCTCAAGAAATACGCAGAGAAGATTTTGCGTCGTACATCCTGAGAACGAGGCGCGACCTCCTTGCCGGATGCCGCGCCAAAGTGCTCTTTTCGTTTTGCGACTGCTTGAAGGAGGCCCGCATGCTTGCTCGAAATTTTTCGATCTCGTCTTTGTGTCGTCGGTGTGTGTGGAG
>JADFDR010000202.1 GCA_018262735.1 Geobacter sp. | reverse complement strand
TTCGGTCGATCGATTGTGTCAGCGCGACTTGCATTACGCGATTGTCGACGAAGTGGATTCGATTCTGATCGACGAAGCGCGCACGCCACTGATCATTTCGGGGCCCTCGGAAGATGATACGGGCAAGTATGCGATCGCCAATCGCGTGATTCCGCAGCTCAAGCAAGGCACGAAGGGCGAGCATCAGAAGGGCATCGAAGAGACCGGTGATTTCTGGGTGGATGAGAAGGCGCAATCGGCGACTCTTACCGAGCAAGGCGTGCATCGCGTGGAGAAACTTCTTGGTGTCGCGAATCTCTACGACCCGAACATGCTGCCGCTTTTGCATGCCGCGAATCAAGCTCTGCACGCGCATAGCCTCAAGCGACGCGATGTCGATTACATCGTGAAGTCGGGCGAAAGTGGCGAGAAGGAAGTTGTGATCGTCGACGAACACACGGGGCGATTGATGCCGGGCCGACGATGGTCCGACGGATTGCATCAGGCCGTCGAGGCCAAAGAGGGCATCACCGTGCAGAGCGAGAATCAAACGCTCGCAACGATTACGTTTCAAAATTATTTTCGGATGTACGAAAAGCTGGCAGGCATGACGGGTACCGCCGACACCGAAGCGCAAGAGTTCGCCAAAATTTACGATCTCGATGTGATGATGATTCCGACCAATCGCCTGCTGGCGCGCAAAGATCATCCCGACGTCGTTTTCAAATCGAAACGCGAAAAGTTTGGCGCAGTCATCGAGGAAATTCGCAAAGCGCATTCACGCGGACAACCGGTACTTGTGGGTACGATTTCGATCGAAACCTCCGAGGATCTTTCAAACAAGCTGTCCAAGTTTGGTGTCAAGCACAACGTGCTCAATGCCAAGGCGCATGAGCGCGAAGCGGAGATCGTGAGTCAGGCGGGTCGCAAAGGCGCGGTGACGATTTCGACGAATATGGCAGGTCGTGGAACGGACATCGTGCTCGGCGGCAACGCCGAAATGATGGCGCTTGCAAAGTGTCACGGAGATAAGAACGATCCGAATTACCCTGCACTGTTTGCGAAGTTCGAAGAGCAGTGTGCGCAGGAACGCAAAGAAGTGTTGGATCTCGGAGGCTTGTATATCGTCGGTACCGAGCGGCACGAAAGCCGACGCATCGACAATCAGTTGCGCGGTCGTGCAGGTCGGCAAGGCGATCCCGGGGCGAGTCGTTTCTTTTTGTCGCTCGAAGACGATCTCATGCGCATCTTTGGTTCGGAACGCATCGTGCCAATCATGGAGCGACTTGGTCTTGAAGAAGGCGAAGCGATCGAGCATCGCATGATCAGTCGTGCGATCGAGCGTTCGCAGGAGAAAGTCGAGGCGCGCAACTTCGAAAGTCGCGAATACATTTTGAAGTACGACGACGTGATGAACAAACAGCGCACGTCGTTTTATTCGCGACGCCGTGCGGTGTTGCGAGGTGCTTCGATTCACGAAGATTTCCTTGAAATGGTCGATGTGTGTGTGGCAGCGATCCTCGATGCGCACTGGCCTGCCAAGGGCGAGCCGTCGCCGACGGTGCTCGAAGCATTGGCCAAGGCCTTTACGGCACAATTCGGTGTTGCTTTCGATATCCAAGGGCCGCCGTTTGCGGGGGAGCGAGCTTTGCTCGAAGATCGCGATCGGCTTGGTGGCGCCGTGCTCGATCGTCTGCTCGAGTTTTTGAGCGCCAAAGAAAAACATTGGAGCGAGATTGCAGAGAAATACGCAATTGTGCGTATGCCGAATTTTGCACAGCTTGAACGGGAAGTGTATTTGCGGGCACTCGATCGGCAGTGGAAAGAACACCTGCTGATGATGGATGGCCTCAAAGAGAGTATTTCCTTGCGCGGTTATGCCCAAAAAGATCCACAAGTCGAATATCAGCGTGAGGGCTTTCAGCTTTTCGAACAAATGCTCGAGCGGATCGATTTTCAGACGACGAGCGAAGTGTTTCGCGTGACGATCCAGGAATCCGCGCTTGAAGCCGCCGCCGTGGAAATGCGTGCGGCGCTTGCACGGATGCATGCGGATCAAGTCATCGAAGAAGCTGCGAAGCTTGTTCCGCGTGGACCGGGTTCGATTTTGCCGCGTGACACCGAAGTGCGTGGCACGGAATCGCGTAATCTCGAGCGCGGGACGGCGCCGCGTAGTCCCGTGCAGACCGAGAAGCAGGTCGGCCGCAACGATCCGTGTCCATGCGGCAGCGGACAGAAGTACAAAAAGTGTCACGGGGCGTAAGGCGTTTCGGCTGAATTCGACTGCATGGATGCGGATTGATTTTTTACCGACGGAAAGCATCGACCTTGGTTTGCGAGTACTCAAAAAACAGATTTGATTCAAGGCTCCTGAATCTCGTGACTTCGTGTCGGACAGGTTCGGGGTACGAGCGACGCCGAAGGGCGCATTCGATCAAGCAGGTGAAGCAGCGATGAGCAATGTAGAGGACGCTCTTTTTTCGGTTCCCGGTTTTCGAGCGGCCGGGATTCGCGTCGGCATTAAACCCAAAGGCACGAAGCGCGATCTGGCACTCATCGTGAGCGATGTGCCGTCGGTGGCGGCGGGTGTGTTTACGCGAACGACGGTGCCGGGAGCGCCGGTCGTGGTGTCACGCGAAAGTGTCAAAACAGGCCGCACGCGCGGCGTTGTCGTCAACAGCGGTTGTTCGAATGTGGCGACGGGTGCGCGCGGCATTCGCGATGCGAAGACGATGGCGGCATTGGCAGCGAAGGCCGTGGGTTGCGCGCCGCACGAAATGCTTGTCGCATCGACGGGAGTGATCGGAGTGCCGCTGCCGATGCCCGTTCTCGAAAAGGGGATTCCACTCGCAGCGCAGGCGCTCGCCGCCGACGGTTTTAGGGATGCGGCCGATGCGATTCTCACTACGGATACCGTGCGCAAAGTGGCCGAGCGAAGACTGCGTATCGCTGGGCGCGAGGTGACACTCGGAGGTGTTGCCAAGGGCTCCGGGATGATCGAGCCGAACATGGC
>JADFDR010000201.1 GCA_018262735.1 Geobacter sp. | reverse complement strand
AAGCGCGTATCTTTGCCGATGATGATCCGGTGCCGATAACCCGCCTTGCCGCGAAAAATATGCGCAATCGCCTGCCCAAGCCCGAGCGCCATTTCGGCGGTCATCGGATACTGATTGGCGCGACCTCGCACACCGTCCGTCCCAAAAATTTTCCTCGAATCCGTCATCGCATCGCTCTCCCCAAAAACCTCCGTCTCTTCTTGAGAGACGGACGATCATTTGTCGTTGGCATGGATCTTCCCGCGCACAGGTGACTCATGCACACTCGCTTGCCGATCGATCCACACTTTCACCGTCACGGGCGCGTCCGTGACGAGCTGAATGTTTTTTCCGGACGGAACAACACGAACTTGTGTCTCCACGATTCCGCGCATTGCACTCAAATCGATTGCCTCCGTCGCAATCGACGTCATCCGCGTCACCTCACGCTCCGGACCCGTGATTTCGACATAAGGTGGCACCACTTCCACCTTGGCAAGATGCAAACCCGGAGCAAGCGTACCCGTCTGCTCGACTTGCACCGGCACAATTTTGTTCTTGCGCTTTTCAAACTGAATCGAAATCTGCGACGGAGCCCGGCCGATGATGCGCGTGCCTCGCGGCATTTCGAGTTGCGAAAGATCGACATCGAAGCGCGCTTCTCCCGGCTGCATCTTCGAAGCATCGATGACGTACTCGAGCTTTTCCACGGCGATTTTGCGCAAAACACTGCGCGGCCCCGAAACCGTCACATTCACTTTGTCGGCGCTACGCGACGAAGCGATCAATCCCGCCGGCACACCTGTGAGCACGACAGGCACGTCGAAAGGACGTTCGACATGCGCCGAGCCGGACAGATGCGCCACGAACCAAAGAAAAACCGCGATGACAAGCGCCAAAATTTTGAGTCGCAGATTCGACAACTCAGTTCTCCTTGGGTGGCGCGGCCGGCGACACCGCGCTCTCGGGGGATTGCCATTTTGCGCTCGCATCGACTGCCGGCGCGACTTCCGTCATGAGGTGTGCAGTTTTTTCCTCCTGCACCGTCGGAGCGCGACGCGCTCCCAAAAGTTCATACAATACACGTCGAAGTTTCGGCACATCCAAGTCGTGACTCAATTCGCCCCGTGTCACGACGGAAATGGCCGATGTTTCCTCGGAGACCACGATCACCACGGCATCGGTCTCTTCCGTCGCTCCGACGGCTGCGCGGTGGCGCGTGCCCGAGCCATTCGGCAAATCTGCACGACGCGTAAGCGGCAAAATGCAGCCTGCATAGGCGATGCGTCCACGCTGGATCAAGACGGCACCATCATGCAACGGAGAATGCGACAAAAAAATCGACGCCAACAATTCCTTCGTCACCTTCGCGTCGATCTCCACTCCTGTCTCGATCTGATCGTCGAGCACCGATTCGCGCTGCAACACAATCAAAGCTCCAACACATTTTTGTGACAAAAACTGCGCTGCGCGCACAACTTCCTCGATCATCGTAGAATCGTGACGTTCGGAGTCCGTGCGAAAAAAACCGCTCCCCATTTGCGCGAGCGCACGTCGTATATCGTGCTGAAACAAAACCACGATGATCAAAACGGCTGACGCCAAAAAGTGTTCAAGCAGCCAGTTCACCGTCACGAGATTCAAGATGCTTGCCGTCAAACTCAAGCCAAGCAAAAAAAACAGACCCGTGACGATCTGCATCGCACGCGTGCCGCGGATCAAACGCAAAAGCCAGTACACGCCGAAGGCCACGACAAAAATATCGAGGAGATCGAGATAGCCGAGATTGTCTTGAAAGAAGTCTCGCGTGTGCTGCCACAGAAGTTCGATCATTCTGCACTAATCCTTCTTCGCGGAGTTCGCCTCCGTTTGCTTTGCCTCGCGCAATGCTTGCCCCATCTGCGCCGCGCGCCGACCCGCACCGACATCATGCACTCGAATCGCATCGGCACCTGCAAAAATCGCAATCGCTGCAGCAGCCACACTGGCCAGTTCGCGCGCCTCGACCGGATCGCCCGTCACTTCGCCAAGAAATGACTTCCTCGACGGTCCTATCAAAATCGGCCTTCCGGCGCCTATCTTGAATCGCTTCTTGAGCGAACGCACGTTCGCGATCAAGGCCAAATTGTCTTCGAGACGTTTGCCAAACCCGATCCCGGGATCGAGGATCAACCGCTCACGCGCCACACCCGCACGCAGCGCAATTTCGATGGATTCGTCGAGCTCCTCGGCCACCTCGTCCAACACATTTTCGTAATGCGGTCGCTGCTGCATCGTCTCCGGAGTGCCGCGTGTATGTCCCAAAATGAGCATGGCTCCAGCACGCGCAACAACGTGCGCAAGCTCGGGATCGAAGCGCAATCCCGAAACGTCATTCACAACCTTTGCGCCGGCCGCAAGCGCAGCCTGCGCCACATGACTCTTTCTTGTGTCAATCGAAATCGGAATCGAAGCGACTTCTACGAGCCTCTTGATGAGCGGTACGGTGCGCGCAATTTCGGTTTCAACTGCAACTTCGATTGCGCCGGGTCGCGTCGACTCGCCACCGACATCGATCAGATTCGCGCCGTCGCGCTCCATTTGTTTTGCAAGTGCAAGCGCGCGCTCGATATCGACGCTTCCCTCGAAAACGAAACGTCCACCGTCGGAAAAAGAGTCGGGGGTCGCATTCAGGATGCCAACGATCGAAACCTGATCCACACTCAGGAGTGTCGGCACAGCCCTCTCCTAGCTCGGCATGGGTTCCGGATTCGAGATGTCGCCCGCAAAGCCTGCCGTCGGTGCATCCGCCTTGTCTGCCTTTTCCGGAGACGTCGCAGGCGTTCCGTGCTCGCTTGCTTGCGTTGCCGAAATCTTGAGCGGCGGTAGCGGCTTGCCCGCCACGATCAGCCCGAGATCCGTTGCGTCGATCGTCTCGCGCTCGAGCAACGCTTGCGCAACAGCGTCGAGCACCTCGCGATGATCTTCCAAGATCTGTTTCGCATCGACATAGAGGCGATTCATGAGCGCTTCGACTTCGTCGTC
>JADFDR010000200.1 GCA_018262735.1 Geobacter sp. | reverse complement strand
GAACGATTGACGCAGTATTCGATGGGAGTGGCCTTCGTGGTGCCGTCGGCGATCGTGCGCATTGCGCTCAGCACTATTCTCTTTTTGTCGCCACCACCGATGCCGTACACGACGGCCAAGACGGTGGAAGAAGCCGTGCGCTGGCTCGAAGGGCGCTTTCGGGAATCGGGCATGACGTTTCCGGAAGCAGCACGTTCCTTTCTCAAGGAGTTCGAAATTCGCCGTACGGAAAAGAGTGTTTGAGTGCAGGTGAGTGACAAACCGTCGGGCAGCTCCTGCGCGTGGTGCCTGCGGTGTACAGGAGGGCAGTGATGCCGGTTGTTATCAACGAAGATTTTTTTCCACTGATCATCGAGGAAACCGAGGGAGCCATGACGGACGAAGAAGCCGTCTGGCATCGGCAATACGTTGCTTCGCTCCTCGACCGCAAGCAGCGTTATGCAATTTTGTATGACTTTCGAAATTCGGCTGCGGAAAGTCAGGAGCAGCGCAAGATCGACGCGGAGTTCATCAAAGCCAATCGCGAACGATTGAAGGAGTATGCGATCGGAGTGGCCTTCGTGATGCCGTCGCCCCTTTTGCGCATTGCGATCAATGTCTTGCTTTTTTTGTCGCCGCTGCCGATGCCGTACACGACGACCAAGACGGTGGGAGAAGCGGCACTTTGGCTCGAAGATCGCTTTCGAGAAGCGGGGGTGACGTTTCCGGAAGCAGCGCGTCCCTACATCAAGGATCTCGAAATTCGCCGTGTCGAGAAGAGTGTTTGAAGGTGGCGCGCATGGGCGCCGCGATGGGGCTACACTTTATTTTGTCGGAACAAATCGGTTTTTTTCACATTTTTTTGTGTAGGCCGGCATCATGAAATCTTCTCAACTTGCCAAGGCGACGGTGTTTTGGGTGATCTGGGCCGCGCTGGTCGTGTCGATTCTGGTGTATGCCGCAGCGGCATTCCTTTCGACGAGGCAAGCACCTCCGAGCGAAGTGCAATCTTCCCAAGTTTTGTTTTTGGTTTTGTTGGGGATGGGGTTTTCGAACGCGCTCGCTTCCGTCGTCATTCGTCAAATCTTCTTGGTGCGTGCGGTCCGGCTCGGGAAACTTGATGTAGATACGGCGGAGGGGTTTCGGCGCGCGCTTGTGGTTTTTGTTGTGCTCTGGGCGCTTGCAGATTTGACGGGTGTTTTTGGCCTGGCGCTCGTGTTCTGGAATTCAAGCTTTCTGGATGGCCTTCCCTTTTGGGGGCTTGCGTTGCTTTTGATGCTTTTCCATCGGCCCGCTTGGGGGCCATTGCATCGCAAAGAATCGGCAGAGCGGTTTTCCTCGCAGCCGGGTTCCATTCACGAGACTCGCTCGTGAGAGACTGATTCCAAAAAAAACAAAGAGCCAAATTTTTAGGGCGTTGTGTGACGCAGCTCACCGCCGCTTGCGAGTTTGCGTGCTTGTCTGCGCTGCGCGTTGCCGTTGCGCGAGAGATGCCGGAGGCATGCCGCTTGCAGAAGGGGGCTGTCGTTTTTTGCTGGAGCTGCACCGGCAGATGCATCAATCCCTGCAAAGCGCGACCCGAAACGATCTTTCAGAAGTTTTTCCGAAATAGAACGAGAAGACATGACCGATTCCTTCAAGAAGCATGCACTTGTGCGATGGCTTATTGCTTTTGGCAATCCGCTCTTCGGATCTGTCATCGAAAAGTGTCTCTTGCTGCTTGCGACGTTGTCTTTGCCGTTTAGCTCGCTCGCGGCAGGCATCTTCTCGTTGGCGAGTTCGCATCCCGGATTTGCAGCGCGGATCGGTATTCAGAACCCCGCAGAAAATGCGCGCTGGTGCTGGCTGAATGTTCTGGCCTACGCGCTCTTTTTCCTGGTGGCTTTGCTTTTGCGTCGCCGCTCCCCACACAATCGCGTGTTCTTGCATTGTCTCCTGCAATATATCTGGATCAGCCTTGCGCTGGCGATTTATGCGCTTGGCCCACTTACGAGCGCTGTTTTGATTGGTTGGCTAGGCACCTGGATCGTGCTTTGTGCGCTCTTTGAGTTACGCCCTGTAGTGTATGGCTCGATCACCGCGCTGTTGCTGCTGATCGGACTGACGGTGGCAACGCATTTCGGGGTGATTCCCAGTGCGCCGGCCCTCATGTCGCCACTTTCGCAAGGGGGAGCGCCGACCGCTTCTACGCTGGTGTTCGGTTCTCTTGCGACGATGTTCTTGATTGCCATTATGGGGATGACGGGTTTTCTTTTTACACATTTGCGTGAACACGAGCGTGAGCTCGAACTGCTTTCGACGACGGATTCGCTGACCCAAGTTCTCAATCGCCGTAGTTTCCTGGACACCCTGGATGCCGAGCTGGTGCGAGCGGCACGTTATCAGCGCCAACTTGCGTTGCTGATGGTGGATGTCGATCTCTTCAAAGGGATCAACGACAGTTTTGGACACCTTGCCGGCGATCAAGTGCTGATGGCAGTCGTGAGCCTTTTGAAAGATCTTTTGCGTCGGAGCGATGTCGTGGCGCGCTTTGGCGGAGACGAGTTCATCATTCTTTTGCCCGAGACCGACTTGCTCGGTGCGCAAACGATTGCCGAGCGTTGCCGCCGTGAAATCGAGGGAGTGACGGTTCTTTGCGCGTCGGAGAGCGTGTCGCATGTGACGGCCAGCATCGGCATCGCCGTGAGTCTTGGCGTTGCGGCGGAGTCCGTTGACGATTTGATCGAGCGCGCCGATCGCGCGTTGTACACCGCCAAGCGCAACGGTCGCAATCGCGTCGAAGTCGGAGTTTGATTGCTGCGCGGACATGCTTTCAATCGTGAAGCGATTGAGGGTGTGCCTGCGAGTGTCGTTCGATGCTGCGCTTGCGGCCTTTCTTGAGTTCCCGTTTTTTCTTTTCAAGCCGGAGAGCTTCGCGGTATCTTCCGTGCCGTGCTTCGTGTTGGTTTCGTGTTCATCGTGCGTGATGCGACGGGCAAACTGCGACTTGCGTGCGGGGGTGGCGGTTGTGTGGGCGTTTCCGTTTC
>JADFDR010000001.1 GCA_018262735.1 Geobacter sp. | reverse complement strand
AATTTTGTGTAGGATGGACTCGGGCGACATCGTTGGAGAGAGTTCGTATTCGCCGGCTTGCATCCGTTTCGTGATGCCTTGCCATCGCGCAAGGATCCGCAAGACGTATGCGCTGCGTACGATGCCTTGCCGTTCCAAGTCTTCGGCAATGCGGCGTACGTTTGTGCCCGGAGAAACGACATAAAGGATTTCCACAGTCGGCGCAGGAGAGTCGAGCTGAACAGGGCTCGTTGCCCTACACCAAAATTGGTAGGTGAAGAATCCGCCGATCCCGAGCAGAAGACTCAGGAGTAAGAAAATGCGACCGAGGAGACGTGTCATTCGGATGCCTTCATCCTGTCGAGGTAAGTGCGTAATAAAATCGAAGCGGCCATTTCATCGATTCGCGCTTTTTGTTTTTTCGAGGAAACCCCGATCTCGTGCAAGGCGCGCTTGGCTTCGAGTGTCGTCATTCGCTCGTCGAAAAAATCGATGGGCAGCGCGCACGTCGCACGGAGTTTTTCGGCAAAGCTTCGCACCGCTGCCGCCTCCGGCCCTTCTCTGCCGCTCATGTGCAAGGGCAATCCGAAAACGATTTTTTCTACGTTTTCGTCGGTGATGCGTTGCATGAGAGATGCGACGTCGCGCTCGATACCGCATCGTTCGAGCACGCCTGCGGAGAACGCAAATTTTCCTTCGCGATCGGAGATCGCAAGTCCCATACGCTTTGCACCGTAATCGATGGCCAATATTCGCATAGCAACAACCCTAGCAAGAGTGCGCGGAATTCTCTTCGTACGAAACACGCACGCGAAATCAGACCGGCAGGATTTCGGGAATTTCAATTCCTGCAGCGTGGGGTTCAATGCCGAGGATCTCGCGGTTCTCGGCCTGCGGCGCCGCGAGATCACAGGCAAGAGGTGGATCGAGCCGCTTTCCTTCGGAGTTCTGGAAGATCAGCACCGTCGGACTCGTGGCATCGAGTTCGTTGAGTTTTGCAACGACGGCCAGTTCGTTGGACGAAAGTCGCACGAGATCACCAACAGGATAGGCGCCAATCATGGCCACGAAGTCGGCGACGATCTGCGGTGCGTAGGCTTTGCCGATGAGGCGGCGAATGATGCGAATGGCCTCGCCGGGATGACGTGATTTTTGATAGGGACGCGTCGTCGTGAGTGCGTCGTAACAATCGGCGATCGAAATGATTGCACTCAAGGGATGCGGCTCTTCACCTTGACACAATTTTGGGTATCCCGTGCCATCGAAACGAATATGGTGATAGAGCACGATGCGGCGAGTCTCCTCGTCGACGTCGCCGAACTCACGCAACAGCTCCTCGCTGAGTGCGGGATGCTTCTGCATGATTTCAAGCTCCTCGAGAGTCAGTGCGCCTGGCTTTTTGATGATCTTTTCGGCGGTGCGCACTTTTCCGACGTCGTGCAGCAAGCCGGCGAGTGCCACGCGGTGCAGATCTTCGCCGCCAATCCCCAGATGACGGGCATATGCGAGTGCAAAGAGCGCCGTCGTAATCGAGTGAGAATAAGTATAAGGATCGTATTTTCTGAGCAGCGTGAGTCCGAAGAGCGCCGCCGGCGCAGTGAGGATCATCTCGCGCATGATCGTGAGCAGTTGCGTTGCATTTTCGGCAAAGGCGATTTTGCCGGAGCGAAGTTGGGAAAGCAGTTCGAACATCTCGCCCATCGATTCCTCGTAGGTCACGGAAATCAAGGCTTGAGGATCCCCGCTCGCGGCGGTTTTTTCGCGAAACGCAATATGGGGCATCGCGTTTTTCTGTGCTTCTTCGAGGATCGAAGGTGGGTGAATTTGATCTTGCGAGGCGAGAATGCGCACAAAGCGCTCGAGTTCCGAGAACGTGACGCCGGGCTGCAAGAGAACGGCTTCGACATCCAACTGACGCAAAGCAGTGTAGACACGAGGAAATTCATCGTTGGCTTCGTAGAAAGGCATTTCGTCGAGGATCAATACGTCGTCGATCAGGCCGAGTACGATATGGTCGCGTTCTTTGAGCATGACGGAGAGCGCCGTGGCCAGATGCAAAATCGGCGTGTGGATCGAGGGATGACCTGTTGCGTAAAGTTTGCATGCACGCACCGCGCTGCCGAGTTGGCGCAAAATCACGGCGAGCTGTTGCTTGGTGTCGCTCATGGCAAAGCGCGGCCCGGAGCGCGTTTGAGGAAGGCGCGCCTTGCCTCGCGCTTGAGGGCAGGATCTTCGCATGTTGCCCACTTTTCGAGTTTTTTCTTGGCTTCGTCACCGTGAATGTTGGCAAGCGCGTGTAGGGCGATCAATTTGAGGTCGGTGATTTGTTGACGCTTGAAAAAGCTGCGTTGTTCCAACACAAAGAGCAGTGACGGAATCGCTTCTGGCGCGCCGATATGGCCCAAGGCACGCAGGGCTTCCTGCGCCAAAGCGAAGTCACCGCGAAGTGTCGCTTGTTGTACGATATCTGCGAGTGGTTGTACGGCATGCGAAGACTGCGCTTTGCCGAGCCAGTAAGCTGCTTGCGTTGCGATTGCGCTCGGTTCGTGCAAGAGCGCATGGATCAGAGCGCCGATTGCTGTTGCATCGCCGATCAGCACGAGAGCTTTCGATGCTTCTTTCGAGAGTGCAGGATCGGTGCTGGTCATGAGTTTGCGCAGCGTCGAGACTGCGGCCGGATTTTGAATTTCTCCAGCGATACGCGCTGCTACGCGCGCAGCACGCAAGTTGTTTCCTTGCATGGTGCGCAGCAAATAGGGTGTCGCCCGTTCGCCGATGGCAATCAGAATGCCTGCAACCTGACTGCGATGATCGGGGTTTTGCAACGTTTCGATGCTTCGCAACAAGGCGGGTACAGCATGCTCTGCAAGTTGCAACAAAATCTGTGTCGCACGGATGCGTAGGGAAGTATCGGCGGTGCATGCACGTGCGATCAAATCGGCAAGTCGCGGTCCCGAAACAAATGCGATGAGTGCCTCGCTTGCGCTACGGCGTTGCTTTTCGTGAAAACCCGCATCGAGTGTTGCATGCGCGGAAAGGGTCAGAATCGCCTGATACGCAGCATCGTGGTCTCCGTCTTCAAAAAGCAACTTGGCCGTGGCGATCGCTTCCGCTGCGAGGCAATCGTAGGCGGCAGCGTCTTCCGTTTTTTGAAGTTGAGCGAGTAGGGCTTCAAGCTCCGCCTTGCGGTGTTCATGCAAGGATTGGCGCGCAGTGGGCTGCGTTGCTGCGGTTGAGGTGTCGTGTGTCGGTGTAACACTTCTTGATGTTGAATATTCAAGGGCTTCGGGTTCCAGGAGTTCTGCCAAAAGAGTTGCAGGATCCGTGTCGTCGAGTTGATCGTCAGTCAATTCCTCTGAGTTCTCGGAAAAATTCGGACTTGCTTCGAGCAAGGCGAGTGGATCGTTCTCTGCCATTTGCGTGAGTGCTCGTTCTGTGCGCGCGGTGCGCTCCGTGGCAATGTCGATGCCTTGTTCGGCTGCAGCCTGAATCCATTTTTGGCGCTTGAGCAGCGCGTTCGATCTCGAATCCGTATCTGCGAAAAATTCGAGGAGCGTGTGAAACCCGTCTTGCGTCAGGGCTGGCGTAATTCGCAGTGCGGAAACATCGTGGGAGGTAAATTCGCGCGCGAGTTCATCCGAGTGTGTCGCCATGTTCGGCGTTGCGTGGACGAGACTCAACACTCCTTGGTGTAGTATCACCTCCACTGCACCGTGTCGGTTGAGATCTGCGCGCCAAGTTCGAAAACTGCGGTTGATGATTTCCTGCAACTGAGGGTGGTGGGCCGGATAAAACCGATAGCCCTTGATCGCGCGTGCAAGCTCCACCCAAAGCGTTGCGACACCGCTCGCGGTACGTGCTTTGGGCGCGGTCAGTGCTGAGGGATCGGCCATCATGGAGTTTTCCGACTTTCACCTTGGGAAGCGACGTGTGCCGCGAAGGCCAAACTTCGGCAGCAAACGTTTCATCGTCTCTAGAGAGGGGCAGCTTGACGGTCGAAGCGGAAAACTTCGAGCAGGGATTTTGCCGGACTTTCTCCTTTTTTTCGCTTTTTGTGTTGACGCCTCGCAAATGCTGGATGTAGTGTGGCTCCACGCCTTTGGCCCCACCAAAGTGAGAAAATCAACCCGGTTCTTGAGTGGCACGACCATCGAAACTCAAAAAAACATCAACGATTCCAAGACGTTCGATCAGAAGGTCGCTTTGCTGACAGCGACCTTTTTTGGGACCGGTTTTGCGCCGGTAGCGCCCGGCACCTTCGGATCGGCCGCAGGCGTCATTGTTTTTCTCGGTTTGTCGCAACTTTCTCTCGCTTTGTATGCACTCACTGTCCTGGCGTTCTTCGCGATCGGTGTTTGGTCCGCCGACCGTGTCGAAGCCATTTTTCGCCGTGAAGACGACGGGCGAATCGTGATCGACGAAGTCGTTGGGCAATTGCTGACGCTTTTGCC
Organism: Geobacter sp.; assembly: GCA_018262735.1. Classification (GTDB taxonomy): domain Bacteria; phylum Myxococcota_A; class UBA9160; order UBA9160; family JADFDR01; genus JADFDR01. The sequence goes on along the minus strand of JADFDR010000001.1, from coordinate 38,505 downwards.
TGTTTTGTGCAGCACGCGATTGGGTAGCGGGCCGGTGCGGGAAACGTGGAGAGAATGGGCACGCGAAGGTTGGATGCGCGAAGGGATGCACGAAGGTTGGGGAAGCTGGCAGTTCTGGCTTTTGCTCTTCGTCGGTTTCGTCGTATTTCGTTTTTTCGACATCGTGAAGCCGGGGCCGGTTCGAGCTGCGGAGCGCGCGTTTTCCGGTGGACTTGGTGTGATGCTTGATGACGTGGTGGCCGGGATTTTGGGTGCAGGCGTGATGGGATTGCTGCTTTGGGTACTGGGCGGAGGACTCGGGGGATGAAGGCGGAGATTTTGACCATCGGCGATGAGTTGCTTCGAGGAGAAATTCTCGACTCGAACAAGAGTTTCTTGGCGGCACGGCTTTGCGAGCTCGGGGTCGAGGCGTATCGCCAAACCTCCATACGCGATGATTTGGGAGAACTCGTTGACGCATTTCGGTGTGCGGCGGCACGCAGTGATTTGATTTTGGTTTCGGGTGGTCTTGGCCCGACTCGCGATGATCGAACGACTGAGTCGATTGCGAAAGCCTTTGGTCGCAAACTCGTTCTCGACACGGCGTCGCTGCGTGAGATCGAGCAGTACTTTGTTCGGCGCGGACGCACCATGGCAGAGAGCAACGCCAAACAGGCTTACTTCCCGGAAGGCTCCGAAGTTTTGAGAAATCCACTTGGCACGGCTCCTGGATTTGCTTTGCAGGAGAGCAAGAGTTGGTTTTTTTGTATGCCGGGTATTCCTGCAGAACTTGTGAAGATGATGAACGAGAGCGTTGTGCCGCAGATCGAAAAGAGAAGCGATTTACGCAAAGAAGTGTCGAGCACGATCTTGTTGCGCACATTTGGCATTGGTGAATCTTCGCTCGAAGAGGCGCTCAAAGATTGTTTTCACGGATCAGGAGTCACGCTCGGCTTCCGCATTGCATTTCCAGATCTTTTTTTGCGACTCACAGCCAAGGGGAATGAGCCGGCGAAGGTGCAAGCGCATCTCGCTCAGGCGCAGGCCGTTTTGCGCGAACGTCTTGGCGCGGTGCTGTACGGTGAAGAGCAGGAAGATCTCGAAAAAATTGTTGTAAATCTTTTGCGCGAATCTCATCAAACGCTTGCTGTCGCAGAATCGTGTACAGGCGGATGGATTGCGCAACGCTTGACCGCGGTTGCCGGTGCCTCGGAAGTTTTTCTCGGAGGCGTTGTCGCATATTCGAACGAGCTCAAAGCGAAACTTCTTGGCGTCGACCCGGCGCTGCTTGCGACGCATGGTGCGGTTTCGGAAGCCGTGGCGCGGGCGATGGCGGAGGGCGCGTGCACGAGACTGGGTGCAGAGTTGAGTGTGGCGACGACCGGCATCGCTGGGCCGACGGGGGGAAGCGCCGAAAAGCCCGTGGGTTTCGCTTATGTTGCAATCGCGCGTCGAGGAGAGGCGACGCAAGTGCGTTCGTTTTGCGCGGAGCTGGAACGCAATCGTCACCGCTTGCTCACGACGCAGATCGCACTCGACGGACTTCGACGTCGCATGCTTGGGTTTGATTGGAATTTGAATCGTGCCGGAGGGATTTCACAGCCAGTGGATTGAAAAGGCGATTGCGGCGACGCGAGATGTCTCGCGAAGCGGAAATAAGAAAATCGAAAAGACACAAACGAAAAAAGGAGACAGGCAATGACACAAAATAGTGAACAAAGCAAGAAGGCCAATAAGAAGAGCACATTCCTGGAGGAGAAGCGCAAGGCGATCGAGACCGCCGTATCGTCGATCGAAAAGCAGTTCGGAAAAGGTGCGATCTTTACGATGAACGAAGAGGCGATCAATCGCGAGATTGACTTCTTTTCGTCGGGGTCGCCGAGCTTGGATCTCGCATTGGGCATCGGGGGTTATCCCAAGGGACGCGTCATCGAGATTTTTGGTCCGGAGTCGAGCGGTAAGACGACGTTGATGTTGCATGCTGTTGCCGAGTGCCAGAAAAAAGGTGGTGTTACTGCGTTCGTCGACGCTGAGCACGCTCTTGATGTGGGCTATGCGCGAAAACTCGGTGTCGATGTGGAGAATCTCCTCGTTTCGCAACCCGACACCGGCGAGCAGGCGCTGGAGATCGTCGACATGCTGGTGCGTTCGGGTGCTGTCGATTTGATCGTGATCGATTCGGTGGCCGCACTCGTGCCGCGTGCCGAAATTGAAGGCGAGATGGGCGATAGCCACATGGGTTTGCAAGCACGACTCATGAGCCAAGCGTTGCGCAAACTCACTGCGACGGCGGCGAAGTCGGGCACTACGATCGCCTTCATCAATCAGATCCGGATGAAGATCGGCGTGATGTTTGGCAACCCCGAAACGACGACGGGTGGTAACGCACTTAAGTTTTATTCCTCGGTGCGTCTCGATGTGCGTCGCATTGGTGCGATCAAGGAAGGAGAAGAAGTCACAGGAAGTAGGACGCGGGTCAAGGTCGTCAAAAACAAAGTGGCACCACCCTTCCGTCAAGCCGAGTTTGACATTCTGTACAACGAGGGGATTTCGAAAGAGGGTGATCTCCTGGATCTGGCTTCGGAGGCAGGCATCGTCGAGAAGAGCGGTTCCTGGTATTCGTACTCGGGCGAACGCATTGGGCAGGGTCGTGAAAACGCGCGTAAATTCCTGAAAGAAAATCCGGAAATTTTTGAGCGGATCGCAGAGGCAGTTTATGCGATCAAGGGACTGAAGCAGCCGGTCCCGGTTGAGCATGATTCTGAGGATTCCGTCGAGGAAAACGAATAAAGCAGCGACAGTGCTGTCGGGCGGCTCGCAATTCGCGCGCAGCAGACAGCGCGCAAATCGAGAAACGACGAAGAGTGCGCGGGCATGGCGGAAACGTCATGCCCGCGTGTTGTTTTCTGCAATCCGCAGGACTCTCGGACGGAAGAGCAGGTGCCCTAGGGGCAATCTCACGACAGAAGTCCTTGCCCCAATTTGCAAAACTTTGTTTTCACGGGGCTCAAGGGATGCGGGGAATGAGTCGAAGATATCCCCGTAGGCGAGTGTTTTCCGCTCATTTTCATCTTCGAGTCGGTTGACCAAACGCAGATTGCACGACGAACGCAGATTGGTGATACGCCAAAACGGAGGGTGTGCCTCGCTATGGAACTGAACGACATTCTGAAGGTTGCTCTTAAAGGAGGCGCCTCGGATATCCACTGCAAAGCTGGCCTTCCGCCGATGTTTCGGGTTGACGGTGCCTTGGTCCCGTTGAAAAACGGCGAGCGCTTGATGCCCGACACATTGAAGAAGATGGCCTATTCGATCATGAATCCCGTGCAGCGCGAGCGGTACGAGACGCATCACGAAGCGGACTTGGCACATGGCATTCCCGGTCTGGGCCGTTTTCGTGTGAACGTATTTCAGCAACGTGGCACGGTCGGCATCGTATTTCGTGTGATCCCCTTTAGTGTCAAGACGACCGATCAGCTGCATCTTCCGTCGGTGGTGGAAAACATTGCGCTGGAGCATCGCGGCTTGATTTTGGTGACGGGCACGACGGGCTCGGGCAAATCGACGACGCTCGCGGCCATGATTGAACACATCAACACGAATCGCACTTGTCACATCGTGACGGTCGAAGATCCGATCGAGTTTTTGTTGCGCGATCGCCGCTCGATCGTGAATCAGCGCGAGATCGGTGCGGATACCTTGAGTTTTGCGGCTGCGATGCGCGCCTCTTTGCGCCAAGATCCCGACGTGATTCTCGTTGGCGAAATGCGCGATCTTGAAACAGTGGAGACCGCTCTCACGGCGGCGGAAACGGGCCACTTGGTGATGAGTACGTTGCACACGCTTGACGCGACGGAAACCATCAACCGTATCATTTCTGTGTTTCCGCCTTATCAGCAGCGGCAAGTGCGCTTGCAGTTGTCGAGCATTTTGAAGGCGGTGATTTCGCAGCGCCTCGTTCCGCGTGCCGACGGAAAAGGTCGTGTACCGGCGCTTGAAGTGATGGTGGCGAGTGCGCGCATCCGCGAGTGCATCGCGGACAAGGATCGCACGAAGGAAATTCACGAGGCGATCGCCGGTGGATATACGACTTATGGCATGCAGACGTTCGATCAATCGTTGATGAGTTTGGTGAAGCAAGGTCTCGTTACCTACGAAGAAGCGCTGAATCACGTTTCGAACGTCGATGACTTTGCGCTGCGTTACAAAGGCATTTCAGGTACTTCGGACGGAGAGTGGGACGATTTCGAGAAGTCGAGTGGCGGAGGCGCTCAGAAAGGTGCCGCTGCGGAAGTGTTTCTTGATGACGATTCGGCGGCGCCGCCGCCCTCGGAAGAAGGTGAACTCAATCTCGATATTGAGCGCTTCTAGTTTTCGTGTTTTTAAAAAGCGCGCCGTAGCGAATGCTGCGGCGCGCTTTTCAATTCCTCTTCGCGTATCCCGAGTACAGGGTCTGCCGTGAGCAAATGAGTCCTGTATAGTAGGCGGCTCTGTTTTTCGGGCGCCCCTTTGCAAAATCACCGAGGAAGTTCGCTTCGAAACTACAAAACGAGGAACGCATTCATGGTCGCAGCGCCGCCAAAAGCGCCCAAGACAGGCAGCGAGATTCGCGAAGCATTTTTGCGCTTTTTTGAAGCGCAGGGGCATCGCCGCGTAGCGAGCGCTTCGCTGATTCCCGATTCGGATCCGACTCTTCTTTTTACGAACGCCGGCATGGTGCCGTTCAAGCGCGTCTTTCTTGGCGAAGAAGCGCGTGACTATGTGCGCGCTGTATCGTCGCAAAAATGCATGCGTGTTTCGGGCAAGCACAACGATCTCGAGAACGTCGGACGCACGCCGCGTCATCACACCTTTTTCGAGATGCTCGGCAATTTTTCTTTTGGCGATTATTTCAAAGAAGATGCGATCCGTTATGCCTGGGAATTTCTAACCCAGGTTTTGCAGCTTCCCGCAGAACGCATGGTCGTTTCGGTTTTTCATGAAGACGATGAGGCGTATGCGATTTGGCGCGATCAGATGCAAGTTCCCGAGAAAAAAATATTTCGCCTCGATGAGTCTCAAAATTTCTGGTCGATGGGTGACACCGGACCGTGTGGACCTTGTTCCGAGATTCATATGGATTTCGGAAAGCAGGCGAAATGTACGCAGGACGACTGCGATCCGTCTTGCGATTGTGGTCGATTCCTCGAAATTTGGAACCTCGTTTTCATGCAGTACAACCGCGATGCGTCGGGTGCGACGGCGCGACTCCCCAAGCCTTCCATCGATACGGGCGCCGGACTTGAACGGATTGCGGCAGTCTTGCAGGGTGTGCGATCGAATTTTGACACTGATTTGTTTCGGTCGATTCTTGCGCGCGCCGAAGAACTTTCGAAGACCCGAAAAGGCGAAGACCCGGAGAAAGACGTTTCGCTCAATGTCGTGGCGGATCATGCTCGTTCGATCACGTTCTTGATCGGCGATGGAGTATTGCCGTCGAACGAAGGACGCGGTTATGTGTTACGCCGCATCTTGCGCCGAGCTGCACGTCATGGTGTTTTGCTCGGATTGAACGAGCCTTTCTTGTATCGCGTCGCCGAAACGGTGATCGACGAAATGGCGTCGGTGTATCCGGAACTCGCGGAACGGCGCGCCTACATTACGGATCGCATTCGTCGCGAAGAGGAGCGTTTTTCGGAAACGCTCTCGAAGGGTTTGGTGATTCTCGAGTCGGAGATCGCTCGCTTGCGCGGGCAAGATGTTTTGTCGGGTGACGTGGCGTTTAAGCTCTACGATACCTATGGTTTTCCACTCGATCTGACGGAAGATATTCTGCGCGGTCACTCCCTGCGCGTCGATCATGCAGGCTTTGAGTCGGCGATGCAGGAGCAGCGAACGCGGGCACGCGCGGCCTGGAAGGGCAGCGGAGACACGTCGATCGACGAAGTGTACGGACGCCTCGCAGCAGATTTCAAAACAAACTTTCATGGCTACGAGACGCTCGAACTCATGTCGAGCCTCAAGGCGGTACTCAAAAACGGCGAGTTGGTGAACGCTGCTTCCGTCGGTGATAAGGTCGAGCTTTTTTTCTTGGATACTCCCTTCTATGCCGAAAGCGGTGGACAGCTTGGCGATGCGGGACGCGTGACGACGGCGGCCGGTGCACGCGTACGGATTGATTCCACGAAAAAACCCGTCGAAGGACTCGTGTCGCATTTCGGTGTCATTGAAGCCGGAACGATTCGTGTCGATGAGGATGCGACGTTGAGCGTCGATCGCGCGACGCGAGCAGCAACCGTACGCAATCACTCGGGCACGCATCTTTTGCATGCGGCATTGCGTCAGGTGCTCGGACCGCAAGCGATGCAAAAAGGTTCGCTCGTTGGCCCCGAGCGTTTGCGTTTCGATTTCACGCATGACCAGGCGTTGACAGATGTCGAGATTGAGCGAATCGAGGATTTGGTCAATCTCTGGGTCGTGGCGAATGCGTCGCGTGTGGTGCGCGAGACGGCGTATGCAGAAGCCATTGAATCCGGTGCGATGGCGATCTTCGAAGAGAAATATGGCGATCGCGTACGCGTGGTGTGCTTTGGCGATGTTTCCACCGAATTGTGTGGAGGTACGCATGCGCAAGCCACGGGAGAGATCGGATTTTTCAAGATCGTTTCGGAATCCGGAATTGCAGCCGGAGTGCGACGCATCGAGGCGCTCACGGGCGCAGGCGCCGTGGCGCATGCGCGTGCGCAAGAGCAAAAATTGCGCGAGACGGCGAGCTTGCTCAAAGTGTCTCAACACGAAGTAGTGTCACGCGTGGAAAAGCTTTTGCAGGAGCGAAAGAGCGCGCAGAAAGAAATCGAAACGCTGCGTCGTTCGGGTGGTGGTGCGCCGCGTGAGCTTGCTGCGGATGTAAAAGAGATCGCTGGAATCAAAGTGCTCGCTACGCGTGCGCCGGGTGCCGACGCGAAGGTGCTGCGCGATTTGGTCGATGAGTGCCGCAATCGCATTCAGAGCGGGATCGTTCTTTTGGCCGCTGAATCCGACGGAAAAGTTGCGATTGCGCTTGGCGTGACGCCCGATTTGAAGGGGCGTTATCACGCGGGCGAGTTGATTCGCGAGATTGCCGAAATCGTGGGTGGCAAGGGCGGCGGACGCCCCGACTTTGCGCAAGCCGGAGGCAGTGACGCTTCGCAGATCGATGCTGCAATCGAAAAGCTCTACCACCTCGTCGAAGCGGCACGCTAGCAAGGGAAGATCGTGACGCCGCAGTCGCTCCGCCGTTTTTCTCCCGTACGTCGTGCAACGCGCGAAGTGCGGATCGGCTCGGTTGCGGTAGGCGGTGAAAATCCGCTGCGCATCCAATCCATGACGAATACGAATACGCTCGATACCGAAGCGACGCTGGCGCAGATCGCTGCGCTTGCACAAGCTGGATGCGAGATCGTGCGTCTTGCCGTGCCCTCGAGTCGCGACGCAGAAAATCTTGCACAAATTCGATCCCGAATGACGCAAATAGGTGTCGGTGTGCCTCTTGTGGCGGACATCCATTTTTCACCCAAAGTTGCTTTGATTGCGGCCGAGCACGTCGAGAAAATTCGGATCAATCCCGGCAATTACGCGGATCGCAAGCATTTCGAGACGCGTGAATACAGCGACGCCGAGTATGCGGAGGAAGTAGCGCGCGTGGCGGAGATGTTTCGTCCCCTCGTGCAACGCTGCAAAGTGCTGCGTCGCACGCTGCGCATCGGCACGAATCATGGTTCACTTTCGGATCGCATCTTAAATCGTTTTGGTGACACACCGAAAGGTATGGTAGAAAGCGCGCTTGAATTTTTGGATGTTTGCGAAGCCGAGCAGTATTTCGATGTCGTCTTCAGCATGAAGGCGAGCAATCCGCGCGTGATGATCCAGGCATACCGGTTGCTCGCGGAATGCCTCGAGGAGCGCGCTCCAGGTGCGCCGAGCTATCCGTTTCATCTTGGTGTCACCGAAGCAGGCGATGGCGAAGATGGTCGAATCAAGAGCGCTGTAGGCATTGGCGCACTGCTCGAAGATGGGATTGGAGATACGATTCGCGTTTCGCTCACCGAAAGTCCCATTGCCGAGGTGCCAGTTGCAAAATTTTTGGCGCAACGATACGAGACACGCTGGAGAGAAGCGGCCGATTTGCCTCGTGATCCCGAAGCGTGTGAAATCGACGATTTGAATTCGTATCGTCGCCGCGTCACGCAGATTTTGCCGCGCGCGACGTGTGCCGCAGTGCAGACCCAGGAGTTCGATCTTGGTGGAGAGAATCCGATTCGCGTCGAGATTTCCGTCGGAAAAATAGCGCACGATGTTGCAAGCTACGCAAAGAAGTTTCATTCGAGCTTGTCGCAAATTGCCGAAGTTCGCTGCGAAGGCATTGTTGCGGATGTGGAGACGGAAGAAGAAGCCAAGCGTGCGCTCGATTTTGCGCAGCATTTGGCGCAGGCCGGATTTGCGGTGCCACTTGCGTTTCGAGTGACACTCCATTGTGATATCGAGCTGCATGCCGATGTTTCGCGCTGGGTCGTGGGCGTATCTTCGACAAGCACGCAGGAAGAGTTGCGTGCCATGCATGCGCGCGCGGTTTCGGCGGCGATGCCGCTCGAATGGCATTGCCAAGGTTCCGTGGCACAGATTCGTGAACTTGCCGAGCGTCTTTGCGATCTCTACAGCACGTCGGCGAATTTTTTGGTTTCCGTCGCAAGTTCGCGCGCCGTACCGGCGTTGCGTGTTTTGCTGGCACGTTTGCGTGCACGCGGTTTTGCAGATTGTCCGGTGGTACTGCATGCCCCTGCATGCAATTCCGCCGACACGGAAATCACTCGCACGACACAAGGGAAGCTTCTCGATACGGCGATCGATCTCGGCGCAATGCTCAGCGACGGCATTGGCGATGCCATTGTGCTCGATGGCGCTTTCGAGCCGGGCCATGCGCTCGATTTGGGCTACCGAATTTTGCAGGCTGCACGTCGTCGCATTTCGCGCGCGGAGTTCGTTTCGTGTCCGTCGTGCGGTCGCACGCTTTTCGATCTCGAAACGGTGACGGCGCGCATCAAGTCGCGCACCGGCCATCTTCAAGGTGTGTCGATCGCAATCATGGGTTGTGTCGTGAACGGCCTTGGCGAAATGGCTGACGCAGATTTCGGTTATGTTGGATCGGGGCCGGGAAAGATCAATCTTTACGTCGGAAAAGAACTGGTGCTGCGCAACGTCGATCAAGCCGATGCCGTTGAGCGGCTGGTGGAATTGATTCGTGTGCATGGACGCTGGATCGAGCCGTAAAGAGATGTGCTGCTGCATCCAAGCGACATGCGAAGGAAGCCTCTGATCCATTTCGCTTTCGAAAGGCGAGGGATCTTTCTCCGACGGAAAACATCCGACATGGCTCGCAAAAATACTCGAAAAACGGAATGGATCGGAAATTCCTAAGACACCTCGGATCCATCCCGTTTTTCGCGAATCGAGGCTGATGTTTTCCGTCGGAGAAAAATGCGATCGCATTCCTCAAGCGAAATAGATCAGAGCCTCCTGAAACGTATTATTTTGAAAAGATCGATGGCGCTGCGACACTTGGAAGTGTTGGTTGTTCTTGTGTTGCGATTCCTTGCATTGTTTCGAGCGTAGCGAGCGAATAGGAGTTTGCGACGAGTCGGTGTTCTTTGCCGAGTGCGAGTACGGCAAGTGCGAGTACGATGCCGGCCACGAGCAAGCCTTCCGTAACGCCAAGCATTCCTCCGGCCGCACGATCTGCCCACCCAAGGCCTACCGCTTGCACGCCGCGTCGCACGAGACGGCCAAGCAAATGGACAAGCAAAAGTGTAACGACTGCAATGGCGATGCCACATCCGGTGCGCACCACGAACTCCGGCACTTCAAGGCCACGGATGTCCAGCAGCGCTTGCGTTGCCTGAGCATTGAGGAAACGCACCGCAAGACATGCCGCGACCAAGCCTGCGACGGAAAACAGCTCGCGGATCAGGCCGAGAAAAACTCCGCGCAATGCCGCGACGCCGAGGATCGTGAGCACCGCGAGATCGGCGGAAACCATGCGCGAATTCCTTAGCTCGCAACTGAAATGCGTTGGTCGACATCGAGTTTCGCAATCATGTCCAGATACATCTTGGCTTCACGACACTCGGGATTCTTGGTGAGAAGGTTTTCCCACTCTGTGACGGCTTGTTCGACTTTCCCGATGCTGTAGTAGGTAAGCGCGAGTTGCTTTGCTGCGGTTTGCGAATCCGGTTGCTGATGCAGAATGCGTTGCAGTTCTTGGATCGCTTGGTTGGGCAAACCGAGATCGCGCAGTGTCGCTGCCAGGCGAATGCGAATGTCGTGAAATTCGGGACAGCGATAGAGCGCCTTGCGATACGCATCGGCGGCTTCACGCAGCTCGCCGACTTCGCGATATGCATCGCCAAGTTGAGCCTGCAGATTGGCGAGTTTGCCACGCGTCGTGCGATCGAGTCCGCCGGTTGTTGCGTTCGTTGCGCTCTGCGCACGATTTGCGAGCACGCTCGCTTTTTCGAAATTGCCTTGCTGCTCGTAGACACAAGCAAGTGCCATCAAAGCTTCGACATAGGCCGGGTTGAGCTCGATGGCGGTTTCGAGGCTGCGTGTCGCTGCGAAGAGATTGCCTTGTTTTTCGAAAGCGAGTCCCGCCCAGTAGTGGACGTCCGCAAATTGCGGGCAGCTCTTCGTGAGTTCACAGAAAGATTTGACGGCGGCATCCGTTTCGCCGCGCGATAAGCGCTCTTGTCCGAGCGTGAAATTCAAGCGTTGCATTTCGTTCATTGTGGTTCCCTCCACCTTCGAATTGGTTTTCGAGTTGCTTTTTGGGCCGATCCTGCACGTTCCTCGAATCACAAAAAAGCGAGGAACCAACGCGCAGTAAGGGCGATCTTGGCGGGGGGATTTTCTAGAGCGAACCCTAGTTTTGTAGATTTGTCGTAACTTTGGAAGCCAAACTTGAGAAGTTACTTTCAGGATAATTCTTTTTTACGAGATCGAAGGCGCGGGTAGCCTCAGCCGGACGATTCATCTTGGCGTAGCAAAGGCCAACTTTGTATAGCGCCTCGGCGTCGAGCCCGAGCCCAGGGTAGCTGTCGAGCAAAGCCTGGAAGCGCTGCAGAGCGGAGGAGTATTCCGTGCGCTCGAGATAGTAATTTCCAATCATGAGCTCACGCCGAGCGAGCCGTAACTGCAGTTCTTTCCACTTCGGCTCGCTTTCTTTGGCGTACTCGGACTGCGGGTAGCGCCGCATCAAAGTATCAAAGCTTTCGACGGCATTTCGGCTTGAGGTTTGATCCCGGTCAAACTCTTTGGACTGGTTGTAGTGGCAGATCGCCGTCTGGTAGATCGTGTAAGGCACTTCCGGATGCTGCGGGTGAAGATCTGCAAAGTCACGATAGTACGACGCGGCCTGGTCGTATTTTTTCTGAGCGAAGTAAGTATCTGCGATCTTGAGTTCGGCGAGCACCGCGTGCTCGCTGTAGGGGAAGTGGTCGATTACGTTTTGAAACTTTTCGATTGCACCGTCGTAATCCGTAACGTCGATGCCGAAAATGTGTTGTTGGTCGGAAAGCTTGGCAACGCCTTCGTTGTAGAGTTGTTCCGCCGTCGTGTTTTCATCGAATGTGTTTTGGGTTTTCGACGCACAGGCACCGCCTGCAAGGACAGCCAATACAAAAAGGGTCAATGCGAAAAACTTGCGATACACGGCTTGGACCTCATGCGGTTTTCAAATGGACGAGCAGGCGTTGGGCACGCTAACCGATCGACCGAAATCCTGTCAATTTGCTAAGGTCCGGCCCGCCGCGCGATTCGCGGAAGGTTTGCCTCGGGCATTGCCGGAGGTAGCCGCATCGCTCCGACGGAGAGTTGGAGGCGCCACCCCCAATACAATAGAAATCGCAGCATCGCGAATCGCGCGAATTGCGAAACTGAAAAAGAGGAGAACGACGATGTTGAGTGACGCTGCGAAACGCCTTCGTGAAGACAAGCGCCTTTATCGACGCAATGGTTGGATGGAAAGCGAAGAGCTTTCTGCGCAACTCGAAGCCTTGCCGGACGTGTCGCACAAATGCGCCGCGGAAGAAGACGTGATCGAGGGGGATGCGAGTGGTGCGGTAGAAAGCACAGATCCGTCCTAGTGGTCGCGTGCTGAGCGAGGCGAGCGGCGAAGAGACGGATCAATCCGCAAGGCAAGCGTTTCGCCGAGGTTGCCTTGTGCGTTTGCGCGCGATCGCGCCGTGCGGACGTGGATTGCGTTGGTGTTCTGCTCCGACGTGAGGTTCGCGGAGCCTGCGAAGTTCGAGTTGGTCGCGCTGGAGGCGGGCCGTGCTCAAGGAAAAATTTTCACGACAGACGGAAAGCGCCTTTCGGACGCTTTGCCCCTTTTTGTTCTGGCGCCCCATCGCGCCGAACTGGCTGACGCTGTGTGGCAGCGTTTTTTCCGTCGGTGCAGCCTTCGCCTTTTTCAACGGCGCTTTTTTCGTAGCGGGTTTGCTCGTACTCGCGAGCGGCTTCTTCGATCTCGCAGACGGTGCCGTGGCCCGCCACTTTGGTCTTGCGACGCGTTTTGGAGCGTTGCTCGATTCGACGCTCGATCGCTTGGCGGATCTTTTGTTTTTTCTGGGACTCGCGCTCCACTACGCATGCAGCGACCGCCTCGCTTTGGCGCTACTTGCTTCCTACGCACTCGTGATGGGCTTATTGACTTCGTACACGAAGGCGCGCGCCGAGGCATTTCTCGCCGAGTTCAAAGCGGGTTTTTTCGAGCGTGGCGAACGGGTCATGGTGCTTGCACTCGGAGCGATTGCGGAGCCGTTTGTCGGGCGTGTCGATAGTCTCGCGATCGCACTCGGGGTTCTCGCAGTTTGCGGTACTATCACGGTCGCTCAGCGCTTGATTCTGGCCAAACGTCAACTTGATTTTTTGGATCGCAAGGCGGCATCTGCGTCGCCGGACGCAGCGGTTCGAGGCGCGGATTCAAGCACTACGTGAATTTGTGTCGATGCGTAGCAGTTCTGTGTTGCATTACGCGATGATGTGTAGGAAACGAATCGCAATGCGTCGGAGGTTGCGATTGGGTTGCGAGAGAGCGTCGCGCCATGGGCGATTTTGCACTGCACCGCGACGATCTAGGGAAGAAGAAACTTTTTTCGGTGTTCAAAAGCAGCGTTGCTACGAGGAGTCGATTCGTGTCCGATTCAGCCAAAACTGTCAAAGCGACCGACGGAAAAACAAAGTCGGAATTGTTGAAAGTCGATTTTTCGACCTTCGTGCTCTCGCTCTCGACCTCGGCGCTTTACCATTTGGGAGAACTCGCAGATCCAACGACTGGAAAAACCGGCGAAAAAAATCTCGTACTCGTGCGACAGACGATTGACACTTTGGAGTTACTCCAGGAAAAGACCGTCGGAAATCTGGAGCCCGCCGAGGCGAATCTTCTAAACAGTTTGATTTATGAACTACGCATGAAAGTGGTCAAGGAGAGTTGATGTCGAGGTTGCGTGCCCAGCTCGTGTTTGGCGTTTTGAGCCTGTTGGTTTTGTCTTCGGCGGTGCCGGGCTTGGCCGAAGAAAAAAAGGAGGCACGCGCTGGAAAATCCGAGCGCTTCTGGGAAGATGCGTCGAGCCTGTACGTTGTGGGTTCGGGCAATCCTCTGCGCGACTCGTTGCCCGGAGACATCTACGTCACCCTCGGTGAACGCTCGCTGCCGAGCGTCGTAAGCGTTTTGCCGCAGGTTTCCGACGTCGAGGGATTGTTTGACGATTCGCTCGAAGAGTTCGATCCGAATCGCGAAGAGATGGGAGGCGGCTCAGGGTTTCTCGTGAGTGCACGCGGCCTGGTGCTGACCTCGGAACATGTGGTTGCGGATTTTTCGGAACTTCGCGTGAAGCTCTCCGACGGGCGCGTCTTTGCGGCGCGCGTGCTTGGGAGCGACAAAGGGCTCGACATTGCCTTGTTGCAATTGCAGGGCGTGCCGAAGGGCAAGTCGCTGCCGTATCTGAAACTCGGACATTCCTCGGAACTGCGGATTGGCGAACAGGTGGTGGCGTTCGGGAGCCCCTTTGGACTCGACGGTTCGCTTTCCGTCGGTGTCGTGAGCGGTTTGCAACGCGATCTTCACTACGGAGACTTTGACGATTTCATCCAAACCGACGCTCTCGTGAATCCGGGGAGTAGCGGAGGGCCGCTTGTCGATACGCGTGGCAATGTCGTTGGTATCAATACCGCGATCGTTGCTTCGGGACACAAAATTGGGTTTGCCGTTCCCATCGATCTCGTGCGCGCTTTTCTTCCCGATCTCAGCACGAAGGGATACATCACGCGCGGTTGGGCCGGAATTCAGGTTCAGAACTTGACGAGCGATCTTGCCAAGAGTTTGCGCATGGATCGTGATCGCGGCGTTTTGATTACGGGCACTGTATCGGGCAGTCCGGCGGAGCAAGCGGGCTTGCACGCCGAAGATGTGCTCACTTCGTTTGCCGGTCGTGAGATTACGTCGTCACGCGCGCTCCATCGTGCCCTCGCGCAGTCGGTTCCCGGCGGCGAGGTCGTGGCCAAGGTTTGGCGTGGCAGCGAAGAAGTAAGTTTCAAACTGACGCTTGCCGAGCGCGTGCGTCCCGACGAGAGCATTCCGCAAGACAAAATTCCCAAAGACGTCCTGGGCTTGCAGGTCTTGCCGAGCACTCCTGATTTGCGTCGTGAATTCTCGCTTTCGGGGGAAGCTGGCCTCGTTGTCGTCGCGGTACACAAAGGCAGTCCTGCCGATCAGGCGGGGCTTCGCGTCGGAGATTTGCTTTTGTACGGAGAGCGCGAGCCGGGCCAGCGCGTGACGCTGCAAACGGCGAAGGATTATCTCAAGATCCTCGAAGCGTACGAAAAGAACGGCAATGTTTTGTTCCTGACGCGACGCGGTCCGCAGACGCGTTTCGTGGTCATCAAGGACGATGCGCGTGGCTGAGTCTTCCCGGCGCAGTTTGCGCCTGTGTGCACCGGCAAAAATCAATCTCGGTCTCAAGATTTTGGGACGCCGCAGCGACGGATATCACGAACTCGAGAGCGTGTTCGTGCCGCTCTCGTTGGCAGACGAACTCGAGATCGAGGTTGCTCCCGCGAGCAAAACGCAAATCGAACTGGAAGTGTTGCGCGCACGAGATACGCAAATATGTGTTGATGCGGTGCCGCGCGATGCACGCAATCTCGCCTTTCGGGCTGCACAAAGATTTCTCGACGCAGCGCAGGTGTCGGCGCATTTGCAGCTCACGTTGGTGAAGAAAATTCCGGCGGCAGCTGGCCTTGGTGGAGGTTCAAGCGATGCCGCAGCGGTTTTGCGCGGCCTTGCCACAATTTTCCCGGACGCGTTTTCCGGCGAAGAGCTTGCAAAACTTGCGCTTGGTCTTGGCGCAGATTTGCCTTTTTTCCTCGATCCGCGACCTGCACTCGTCACGGGCATTGGAGAAAAAATCGCGCCGCTCGACTTGCTGCCCGAGTGGACGCTCCTTCTTGCAAATCCGGGCGTGCCGCTTGCGACGGCCGAGGTGTACCGCGCCTACGATGCCGATGCGAACTCGTTGACGATGTCCGAGGCAGGTTCTACGATGCGGGCGGTTTTTGGGCTCCGTGAAAACGCTTGGTGCCTTGCGCAGCAAACACCGACGAAAAACGCATGCAGGGAAGCGGCGGATTTCAGCACGCAAAGCGGTTTGAAACGGCAAGAAAAACAAGAAGTGCAGATCACTCAATCAAGCACGACGTCGCTTTGGACGACTTTGCTGCGCAACGATCTCGAGCCTGCGGCGGCGACACTCTGCGCGGCAGTCACTCGGCTTCGCGAAGGTCTCGAACACGCCGGAGCGAGTGCAGTGGGCCTGAGCGGAAGCGGTCCGACGGTGTACGGCATTTTTGAAACGGAAAGTGCCGCGCACGAAGCGCAGCACCGATTGCGCGAAAGCCTGGCGAGTTCGGAGTGTGCTGCTTCGCGGGCTTTGAGGTTTTCCGAGCTTTGGCTCGAAGTTGCAACGACTCGCCCGCACGGTCTCGCGTGAGTGTCGGACGAGAGGGAGTGTGTTTCGCGGTTTTGTGCGTGCCACGGTATGCCGCGCAGACCGAGTGAGATGCGAAGCACGCTGTATGTTTTGGCAAGTGGATAAGCTTTGCTTGAGTTTGCTGGGGAGTCGTCTAACGGCAGGACACCGGACTTTGAATCCGAGAATGGAGGTTCGATTCCTCCCTCCCCAAGCGCTCTCCATCTGCGACAATCTCAGGCGAAACCGAAACCCGAACCGCAGGACAATGCATGAAAGATATGAAGATCTTCGCCGGCAACTCGAACAAACCGCTTGCAAGTGCAATTTGCGCTTATCTCAAAATGGAGGTGGGCAAAGCGCAGGTCGGCCAATTTTCCGACGGAGAAGTCAGCGTCGAGATCGAAGAGAACGTGCGCGGCATGGATTGCTTCGTGATTCAGTCCACTTGTTCGCCGTCGAACAATCACTTGATGGAATTGCTTGTGATCCAAGATGCGTTGCGGCGATCGTCGGCACGGCGTGTGACGTCGGTGATTCCTTATTACGGGTATGCCCGCCAGGATCGCAAAGCTCGCCCGCGAATGCCGATTACCGCAAAGTTGGTGGCAGATCTCATTTCGACAGCCGGTGCGGATCGCGTGCTTTGCGTTGACTTGCACGCCGGGCAGATCCAGGGTTTTTTCAATATTCCCGTCGATAATTTGTATGCGATGCCGGTTTTGCTTCAGGCAATTCGTATGCGCGTGCCGGGTGATGTGACGATCATTTCGCCGGACGCCGGAGGTGTGGAGCGCGCTCGTAGCTACGCCAAGCGCCTCGGGGCACGGCTTGCGATCATCGACAAACGTCGCGAGCGAGCCAATGTCTCGGAAGTGATGCACATCATCGGAGACGTGCGTGAATCGACCTGCGTGATCGTCGATGACATGGTTGATACCGCAGGGACCCTGACAGAAGCCGCAAATGCGCTAATAAATGCCGGCGCAAAATCTGTGTATGCGGCGCTGACGCACCCGGTACTTTCGGGGCCGGCGATCAAGCGCATCGAAGAATCGCCCCTGCGCGAAGTGATCGTCACCGATACGATCCCGCTCCGCGCCGAGGCAGAAGCGTGTTCAAAATTGCACGTCGTGTCGACCGCCGAACTCCTCGGCGAAGCGATTCGGCGAATCAACAACGAAGAGAGCGTAAGTTCTCTCTTCGTATAGTTAGGAGAAGAGTCGTGAGCATCCGGACTCTGACGGTGGAATATCGAGAAAACAGTGGCAAAGGCGTTGCGCGCAAACTTCGCGCGAAGGGCCAGATCCCGGCGGTTTTGTACGGCAGCGGCAAAGGCAACGTTGGCCTTGCCCTAAACCTGAAAGTGTTGACGGAATTGCTTGCGACGAGCGAGCAAGGCATCAACACCGTGATCGATCTCAAGATCGAGGGTGGCAAAGAGAAAAACGCGCATGTGATGACGAAGTCGCTGCAACGCGAACCGGTGACGGGAGCCGTGATCCACGTCGACTTCTATCGCATTGATGACAAAGCGATGGTGGTGGTGAACGTGCGCGTCGAGCTTCAAGGCATTCCGGTTGGCGTGACGCTCGACTCCGGCGTGCTCGATCATATGCGTCGTGAAATCGAAGTGAGCTGTTTGCCGACGCAAATTCCGTCGCACTTCAATCTTGACGTGTCACAGCTTGGTGTCGGTCAGTCGTTGCATGTGAGCGACATCGTATTCCCGGCCGGCGTGAAGCCGGTGACCGCGCTTGACGTGACGGTGGCGACGGTGGCGAGCACGCGCTCGGCGATCGAAGATCAGCCCGCTGCGGCGGCTGCGGCTGCGCCGGCAGCGACGCCGGAAACCAAGACCGAAGCCAAGGGGAAGTAGCGCGCGTGGCGGGTGCAAAGCCCGCCTGCGCGTGCGTTGCTCGAGGTACCTCCTCGATTCCGGCATGAGGTTGCGCTGCGGTGAAGCTCGTCGTTGGACTCGGAAATCCAGGCAAAGAGTACGCTGCGACCCGGCACAACATCGGCTTTCGCGTCGTCGGACGTTTGAGTGAACGCAGCGGCATTCGTTTGCAAACGCCCAAATTCGATTCGCTTTTTGGGCGCGGTTCTTTCGCCGGCGAAGACGTTGGCCTGCTTTGTCCGCAAACCTATATGAATCTTTCCGGCAAAGCCGTGGCGGCGGCACTCCGGCTCTTGCCCGTCGCAGATCCGGCGCAGGATTTGATCGTGATCTCCGACGATGTCGATCTCGAATTGGGCCAGATTCGCATTAAGGAGTCCGGCGGAGCCGGCGGCCAAAAAGGCCTTGCCGACATCATCGCGCGAATTGGTCGCAAAGATTTTCCGCGATTGCGCTTCGGCATCGGACGCTCGGCGCAAATGAATACGTCCGACTACGTTTTACAAAAATTTTCGCGCGTCGAAGAAGAACAGCTCGCAAGCCGCATCGACGACGCCGTCGACGCGCTCGAACTCGTGATCCGCGGCGAGATTGCAGCAGCGATGACCCGCTACAACGCGGCTGAGCGCAATCCAAAAGCAAAAGTCTAGCCTCTACTCCATTCCGCTTTTCGAGTGCTTTTTGAAGCCAGATGGATGCTTTCCGTCGGTGGAAAATGCAATTCGCATTCGCGAAGCGAAATGAATCCGAGGCTCCCCGGAGCGATTTTGTCGCGCCTTCCTTTTTCTCATGCAAGAGCGTGTTAAATTGTCGCTCCTGACCGCCGGGTCGGTTGCAAAGTTTTGGGTGCTGCAATCGAAGGCGAAACGAAATCGGAGCGCAAGCTCACATTTTTGTTTCACCGAGTGGTTTGCGACGCCTCGAGTCAAGCGCGCGAATTTTTGGCGTTGTTGAAAATTGAAGCTGAAATTGCAGACGAAATGAGAAGTGGAGAGAGCAACGAGATGCACACGACGGATTCCCGCAACACGATGAAAGAGCTGAAACTCGCCGATCGCTTGACGGAACCGTTCGTGCGGTTTTCGCAGATCGAAATTTCGAGCGCACTGCTCTTGCTCTTCGTTTCCATCGCAGCCCTGGTTTGGGCCAATCTTCCGGGTGCGCTCGGCGAGTCGTATCACCACTTCTGGACAACGGTGCTTACCGTCGGTGTGAGTCACGATGCGCCCGGTGTTCTGAGCGGAATGTTTCCGGTCGTTTCGCTCACGCTCGAAGCGTGGGTCAACGATGCGTTGATGGCGATCTTCTTTTTTGTCGTTGGTATGGAGATCAAACGCGAACTTGCGTATGGCGAGCTTGCGGATTTCAAGAAAGCCATGTTGCCGATTTTTGGTGCGCTCGGCGGAATGGTTTGTCCTGCACTCATTTATTTGATGTATCTCGCGGGTGGTCCGGCACAGCATGGCTGGGGAATTCCCATGGCGACGGATATCGCGTTTGCGGTGGCAGCACTCTCGGTGCTCGGCGATCGTGTTCCGTCGGGCCTGAAGGTGTTCCTGCTGGCGCTCGCCATTGCCGACGATCTTGGCGCAGTGCTCGTGATTGCGTTGTTTTACAGCAGTCAAATTTCGGCGTTGGCTTTGCTTGGCGCGGCTTTCGTGTTGCTTGTCATTTGGTTTTGCAACAAGGCGGGTTTCCGTTCGTATCTGCTGTACACGCTGCTTGGCGCTTGTTGTTGGTATGCCATGTTGCGTTCGGGTATACACGCAACTGTGGCAGGCGTCATCATTGGCTTTTTGACGCCGAGCCGGACCGAGGCGCCACGAGAAAGTGTCATGAATCGCGTGATGCACGGACTCGAATCGTTGCGTGAAACGCTGCAAAACGGCGAGGATGCGGATCATGGCGGACACCGTCGCTTGGCGGCGCTGCGTAAAATTCAAGGAGCGAGCCGCACTGTGATCTCGCCGCTCGATTTCTTGACCAACTTGCTTCATCCCTGGGTTGCCTTCGTCGTGATGCCGATTTTTGCGCTGGCCAACGCGGGCGTGCAGATTGATGGAAACGTGCTTGGCAATGCGGATGCGATGAAGGTCGCAGTAGCCGTAGGAACCGGCCTTGTCTTTGGTAAGCCGCTTGGGATCACGCTGTTTAGTTTCCTCGCGGTGAAACTCGGGTTTGCCGCGCTACCGCGAAACGCAACGTGGTTGTCTTTGTTCGGCGTGAGTGTGTTTGGCGGCGTCGGTTTTACCGTCGCACTTTTCGTAACGGCGCTTGCATTCAACGAGCCTGTTTTTGCGGCCGGTTCGAAAATTGGAATTCTTGCCGGATCTGTGGTGGCGACGATCGCGGGTCTGTTCGTCCTGCGGCTTGTTTTGTCTAGGCAAAAGCAGGAGGCGTAAGCCTCCGCGAGTTGAGTCTGGCCTTGGAAGCCTCGGATTCATTTTCTTTCGTGAGAACTTTCGCGCAAACCAGGGCTGATGTTTTTCGTCGGTAGAAAGTCCATTTGCGGTTGTGGGACGAATGAATCAGAGGCCCTTGTGTTTGCTGTACCCAAAGTCTGGGGTTTGCGCTTGCACACGATGCAAGCCGGTGGCGGCCGGCCTTGAATTGACCCCGTTTCGCTCGGTAGCTACCGTCTTTTCCCGCGCAGTTTCGCGTGCGTTTGGACGCATATCGTGTTGCGCGACGCAAAGCGTGGATGCGTGTGTTGCGAGGGGCGAGCGGGAAGGCTTCTTTTGAAATTTGCAGTGAAGTTCGTGGCGAAGTTCAGTGTGGAATGCAAAGCAAAGCCAGAACGAGCCAAGACGCCAAGCGTGCACTTTCGCATTTTTGTGTCGGACGCCATCGAGTGCGATTGAGGGCGCTGAGCGCAGTTTGGTAAGGGCGAATGCAAGCGAGAAAATTCGGTTTTTGAGCACGCTGTCGGAGCGAGACACAAAAGTGCGACGCAAAGAGTAGCGTGCGGAGGAAGGAACGATGACGAAGACAAAAAATGCAACGCAAACCGCTGTGGAAAAAGCCAAAGGCAGTGACGGCGCGCGCACTTCGGCGCAGGCGTTCGAGATCAAAGTCGGGCTTGCGGAAATGCTCAAGGGCGGCGTGATCATGGACGTGACCACGCCCGAGCAAGCGAAGATCGCCGAGCAGGCGGGTGCGTCCGCGGTGATGGCGCTTGAGCGCGTTCCGTCGGATATACGACGCGATGGCGGTGTCGCAAGAATGTGTTCGATCGAAGTGATCGCGGGCATTCAAGATTCGGTGTCGATTCCGGTGATGGCGAAGGTGCGCATTGGCCACTTTCTCGAAGCGCGCGTGCTCGAAAGTCTCGGTGTCGATTTCATCGACGAAAGCGAAGTGCTCACGCCCGCCGACGAGGCGTATCACGTCGACAAGAACGATTTCAAAACTCCTTTCGTCTGCGGCGCGACGGATCTCGGCGAAGCCTTGCGTCGTATTGGCGAAGGCGCGGCGATGATTCGCACCAAGGGTGAAGCGGGCAGCGGCAACATCGTCGAGGCGGTGCGGCACTTGCGCTCGGTGGTGGGCGAAATTCGTGCGCTCACGACGCTGCGTCCGGAAGAACTTGCATCGCGCGCCAAGGAGCTTCGCGCGCCGATCGATCTCGTACGTTTTGTGGCTGCACACGGTCGCTTGCCGGTGCCGAATTTTGCGGCTGGTGGCATTGCGACGCCGCCTGACGCTGCGTTGTGTATGGCGCTCGGCGCTGAAGCAGTTTTCGTCGGCTCGGGAATTTTCAAGAGCGAAGATCCCGAAACGCGTGCTCGCGCCGTCGTGCATGCGACCACGCATTGGCAAGATCCCGGCGAAGTGTTGAAAGCCTGCCGTGGCCTTGGTCGTGCGATGGAAGGCATCGAAATGAAGACGCTTGCCGAGCACGAACGCCTCGCCAATCGCGGTTGGTAGGCAGAGCCGGAGGGCGTCCGCGTCGTGATCGCCCTCGGCGCGAATGCAGAACTCGCAAATCGCGGTGGGTAGGCGGAGCAGGCGGCTAGGCGGAGTCGGCGCGAAAGAACCGTGCGCGGGGTGTGTCGATCCCTTTCAAATCAACGCTACGCACAAGGCACCGTCGGTACAACTTCAGCCTCCGCGTGTGGAGCGAGTGATTTTCGTGGTCGCGATTTGGTTTTCCGCGTGTCGTGCCCGTTTTTTTTAACCCCAAAAAGTGTCACGGAATGAGTGAGCCATGTCTCCGTCGAGTTCACATTCCTGGATTGTCGGTGTGCTCGCGATCCAAGGCGATTTCGAAGCGCATTTGAAAATGCTGCGCGCGCTCGGCGAAGTGCGCGACGCAAGCTTGCGCGGCCGTGCCGTCGTCGGTCGCGCTGTGCGAAAGGTGCAGGATCTCGACGGGCTCAGCGCTCTCATTTTGCCTGGCGGCGAAAGCACGACGATCTCGAAGGGGCTTGCACGCGAAGAACTCGTCAAACCGATTCACGAGTTCGCGGCCGCCGGCCACCCGATTCTCGGCACTTGCGCCGGCGCGATCCTGCTTTGCCGCAGCGCCGAAAATCACCCCGTTCCCACGCTTGGCCTCGTCGACGCCGTCGCGCTGCGCAACGCCTACGGCACGCAAGTCGATTCGTTTGCCCAGCTCGTCGATCCCGGTTGTGCCCCGGGCTTCGAGGGGATGCGCTGCGTCTTCATCCGCGCCCCGAAGCTCGCGACGCTTGGCGCGGGCGTCGAAGTGCTCGCGCGCGTCGGAGGCGAGCCCGTCTTCGTGCGCGACGGAAAAATCCTCGCCACCACCTTTCATCCCGAACTCACCGACGATCTCCGCGTTCACGCCGCACTCGTCGCAGCGATTCGGGAATAAGCCTCCGCGACTCGTTGCCTCGGCGTGCCAGCGTTTTCGTTCGAAAGCCTCCGATTTTGGAAGAAGCCCGCGCAGTTTGCGTTGCACCTCCGGAGGTCGAGTTTGGCTGGAAGCGTTTTCGGGTTTGGGATCGCCCCGCGCAGCTTGCATGGCACGGATATTCCCCGAGGCGGGGGGTTCCTGCGTTTTTGGCGGCAAGGCTGTTTTGGCGATCGGGACCACGCACGGAGGGATTTTGGGCTGTCGCGCAAAGCGTTCGAGGCGACTCGCGGAAGATGCAAAATCGGCATTGGCCAGATGGGGAGGCTGTGGTATCCATTCGCGCCTCAAGCCGCACCGGCGCAAGGTCGATCGCGGGTTTGAGAAAAACCAAATACCAACCTCAGTTCTTGCCGGCGTCGGCTACTTCCCGTGGCCCGAGTTCAACTCATGACGCAAAGGTGTGTAAGAGCTCTGACGTGCTCGACGCGAAGTCGCTTCCGAAGTTTGTTTCGGAGCGAATTCGAGGCGAAGGCGTTAGTCCGGGAGGAGAAAACGTGATACGGGAATACGAAACTACTTTTATCGTTCAGCCGGAAATCAGCGAAGAAGGCCGCGAGGCCCTTTGCCAGAAGTTCGATCAAGTGCTCGCGCGCTACGGCGCGACGCGACTCATGCTCGACGACTGGGGCAAGCGTCGCCTTGCTTACGAGATCCGCAAATTCCAAAAAGGCCACTATCTGAGCCTGCTCTATCTTGACAACGGTGCTGCCGTGCGCGAGCTCGAGTATGCGCTGCGCATCGAAGAATCGATTTTGCGTTTCTTGACGGTGCAAGCGAAAGACGAAGTCCTCGACATCGAAGCGCGCAAAGTCGAAGCCGCCGAACAAGAGCGCGTGCAGCGTGAACGCCGCGCCGCCGACAAGGCTGCTCGCGAGGAAGAGGAGCGCCAACGCCTCGATACCGAAGAGAGTCTCGTCTTGGGTGGTGCTGGCTTTGGTGAAGATGAAATCGATCCCGATGCTCTTGATGACGCCGATTCCGACGAAGCGGACGCAGAGTAAGGGAAGGGAGAAGAACGATGGTAGAACGACCGGAACGCAGTGAACGACCGGCGCGCGCGGAGCGCCCGGAACGAACCGAACGTGCAGATCGCGGTGGAGACCGCAGTGCAGATCGCGGCGGTGATCGCAGTGCAGATCGCGGTGGCGACCGCTTCGACCGTGGTGGAGACCGCAGTGCAGACCGCGGTGGAGATCGCGGCGACCGCGGTGGAGACCGTGGTGGTGATAGAGGAGATCGCGGAGGAGATCGCGGTGGCGATCGCTTCGACCGTGGTGGTGATAGAGGAGATCGCGGAGGAGATCGCGGTGGCGATCGCTTCGACCGCCGTGAACGTGCACCGATGACGGCGAAAGGGCGCTTGCGCGCGAAGTTCCGCAAGAAGGCGCGCAAGAAGACCAAAGGCATGTTCAATCGTCGCAAAGTTTGCCGCTTCTGCGCCGACTCGAAAATTTTGATTGATTACAAAGACACCAAGGCGATTCGCTTCTTCGTGACGGAGACCGGCAAGATGATCCCGAGCCGCGTTTCTGGAAATTGCGCGAAGCATCAGCGCGAACTCAGCACCGCGATCAAGCGCGCGCGGCACTTGGCGCTCTTGCCCTTCGTGACTTCAGGGCTCTAACGAAAAAGGAGATCGACGATGAGCCAGCATTTGCAGGTCATCTTGACGGAAGACGTACACAATCTCGGGAGCGCTGGCGAAATCGTGCGCGTGCGAGCGGGCTATGCGCGCAATTTTCTTTTGCCGCGCAAGCAAGCCGTGCTTGCCACGCGCAGCAAGGTCAACGAGATCGAGCATCACAAGCAAGTGATTGCCACGAAGATGGCGCGTTTGCACAAAGAACTCGTGCATTTGCGCGACAAAATTCAAGGGCTCGATCTCACGATCGAGGCGCAGGCCGGCGAAGAGGGCAAACTCTTTGGTTCGGTGACGGCGACGGCGATTGCGGAGTTGCTCAGTGCGAAGCTGAACGTCCCCGTGGACCGTCGGAAAGTCGCACTCGAAGACCCCATCAAAGAAATTGGCGAGCACAAGGTCGCGATTCGTCTCGGCAAAGAAGTCATGGCGAAAGTCGTCGTCAAGGTTGTTGCGGCCGCCTGATCGTTCGAGGCATCCTGAAGTCGGCGAGGCTCTTCTCGTAAACGGGGGAAATCGCGTTGGCGCGGGAGCGAGACAACACCAAAAAGCGTAACGCCGATGCGGCCTTCGTGGGCCGCGTTCCGCCGCACAATCTCGAAGCGGAAAAGGCAGTGCTTTCGGCGATCCTGCTCGACAACGATGCGCTGTACCGGATTTTGAACGAAGTTCGTGACACGGATTTCTATCATCCGGCGCATCAGACGATTTTCGCGGCGATGGTGGCGCTGAAAGACGCGAACCAGCCGGTCGATCTGCACACGCTTTCCGATTCGCTCAACACGGCAAAAACGCTCGATTCCGTCGGTGGCCCGGTGTTTCTTGCCGAGCTTGCCGATTACGCCGCGACGAGCGCCAACGTCGTGCATCACGCCAAAATCGTCCACGACAAATCCGTGAAGCGCGCGCTGATCTCGGTGGCGTCGGAGATCGTCGAAAATTCGTTCAATCAAGACGACGAAGCGCACAGCTTGCTCGACATGGCCGAGTCGAAAATTTTTAGTCTCAGTCAGCAAAAAGGCCGCAGCGATTTTACGAGCTTGAGCAAGGAGATGCCGGCGACCTTCGATCACATCGAAAAGCTGATGCAGCGCGCGGGCTCGCTCACCGGCATTCCGACGGGCTTCAAAAGTTTCGACGAGATGACGGGCGGTTTGCAGGCCGGCGAGTTGGTGATTTTGGCGGCGCGCCCGAGCATGGGCAAAACCGCGCTTGCGCTCAACATCGCGCGTCATGCCGCTGTCGAGCACAGCAAACGCGTCGCGGTGTTCTCGATGGAAATGACCACGCAATCGTTGATCTTGCGCCTGCTTTCGTCGGAAGCGCGCATCGACGCTTCGATGTTTCGCCGCGGCATCATTCCGATGAGCGACTATCGACGTTTGTCCGAGGCAGCCACTGTGCTTTCCGAAGCGCCGATTTCCATCGACGAAACCGGCGGTCTTTCGATCCTCGAAATTCGCGCCAAAGCGCGGCGGCGCGCGGCCGAGCACGGGCTTGATCTCGTGGTGCTCGATTATTTGCAGCTCGCGCACGGCGAGCGGCGTTCGGAGCGCAAGGATCTCGAAATCGCCGAAATCAGCGCCGGGCTCAAGGGGCTGGCCAAAGAGTTACACATTCCTGTGATCGCGCTTTCGCAGCTCAATCGCGGTCCCGAGCAGCGCGATCCCGATAAGCGTCGCCCGATGATGGGCGATCTGCGCGACTCGGGTGCCATCGAACAAGATGCCGACGTGGTTTGCTTCATCTATCGCGACGAGTTCTACAACAAAGAAAGCGAAGACGTCGGCAAGGCCGAGCTCATCATCGCCAAGCAGCGCAACGGCCCGACGGGCACGGTGAAGTTGAGTTTTCAAGGTCAATACTCTTTGTTTGGAAATCTTTCCGAGCGTGCGGAAGAAGCGTCGCATCGAGAGGCTTCCTTTGCGGGTCCGCCGGGCTATCCCGACGACGATCTCGAGCCGTTCTAGGCGATGGAACTTCGCAAACCCAAAGCCTTGCCCGAGGGTGGCACGATCGGAATCATCGCACCGGCAGGGCCAGTGAATCAAAAATGTGTCGCTTCCGGAGAAGCCAAGTTGCAAGCGGCAGGTTTTCGCACGCTGCGCCGCGACGATCTCACGGATTGCTGCGGCTATCTCGCGGGCGACGATGCGCGGCGCGCCGAAGAGTTCATGCAGTTTGTTTGCGACGAGCGCGTCGATGCCATTCTTTGCGCGCGAGGTGGTTATGGTTCGATGCGTATTCTCGCGAAGCTCGACGCTGCGATTGTGCGCGCCGCCGCAAAGCCACTGATCGGCTACAGCGACGCGACGACGCTGCTTCTCTGGCAGCGCGCTTGTGCGGGGCTTGTCGGCTTTCATGGTCCGATGCTCGAACGCGGCGAAGATTTGACCGACGAAGAGTTGACCGCGTCGCTCGCGCTTTTGATGGGCAAACCCGCAGCACTGGCTTCGCTCGCAGGCAGCGTCGGTGGAGGCGGGCGTGCAGAAGGCCCGCTCGTCGGTGGCTCACTCAGTTTGATCGTGGCGAGCCTCGGCACGCCGTGGGAGATCGACACACGCGGCGCGATTTTGCTCTTCGAAGAAGTCGGCGAGCGTCCGTATCGCATCGATCGGATGTTGCAGCAGCTCGCGGCCGCAAAAAAACTCGAAGGTCTTGCCGGAATTGCTTGCGGCTCGCTCACGGCTTGCGAAGATCCACGCTATCCCTCACCGACGGCAGAAGCCGTGGTGCGCGAAGTTTGCGAGTCGCTCAAGATTCCGTGGGTGATAGGGCTTTCGTTCGGGCACGCCAAGCACAATCTGCCGTGGGCGTATGGCGTGTGCGGCGCGGTCGACGGTCAACACAAAAAAGTTTCGATTTTGGAACAGGGTGTCGTTTGAGATGAAGCAGAGTTCGGTGCAGAAGAAACTTGCGCGTGTTGATCCAGCGCTCGACAAGGCGATCGAAGCCGCAGAGATTCCGGGTGCAGTGGTGCTTGCGCGAATGCCGCGTCCCGCATGCAAGGAAGACGCACCGTCGGAAGAAAGTGCCTCGCATCTCGACGGGCAGGGACGCGAGATGTTCGAACATCTCTCGGTGCGCGGGCTTGCCGTGATGCGACCCGAGCGCGTGGCGATGACGCGCGAGACGATCTTCGATCTCGCTTCGCTCACGAAACCGATCGCGACGACGACGGCCATCCTTTGGCTCGTGCACGACGGTTTGATTGCGCTCGACGATCCGGTCGCCAAACATTTGCCGGCGTTTGCGGTGCGCGAAAAAGAAGCCGTCACGATTCGCCATTTGCTCACGCATTCGTCGGGCATGAAACCGTGGCGCGCATTTCACGAAGAAATGCTCGAGCGCGAAAAGAAAAAAGGCGAGCGGATGATCTGGACGCCGCAAGCCAAAGACTGGGTACTCGAGCGGATTTTTTCTGCCGGTCTCGTGCATCAGCCAGGTGCAGCGGCGGTGTATGCCGATCTCGATTTCATCACGCTCGGCGCGCTCGTCGAAGCCGTCGCCCAAGAGCCGTTCGATTCGTTTTGCGCGCGTCGCATTTTCGAACCGCTTGGCCTCAAGAACACGCGCTTCATTCGCTTGAACGAAGCAGGCATCGGCCTCGTCGAGCCCGAGCGTCGCCGCGTGGCAGCGACGGAAAATTGCCCGTGGCGCGATCGCATTCTCTGGGGTGAAGTGCACGATCCGAACGCCTCGGCGATGGGTGGTGTGGCGGGGCATGCCGGTTTGTTTGCGCCGGTCGATGATGTGATGCGCTTTGCGCAAACGATCGTCGACGTGTGGCACGGGCGTAGCGACGCATTACCCAAATATTTGTTACACCAATTTTTGACGCGGCAAGGCATGCCACCCGAGTCGGATTGGGCGCTCGG
This sequence comes from Geobacter sp., assembly GCA_018262735.1. Classification (GTDB taxonomy): domain Bacteria; phylum Myxococcota_A; class UBA9160; order UBA9160; family JADFDR01; genus JADFDR01. Next base: position 10,196 of record JADFDR010000001.1, on the reverse strand, counting down.
TTGGGATACGCCGACGCCGGGCGCTTCGTCGTCGGGGCAGTACTTCAGCGCAAATTCCGTCGGGCATCTCGGCTTTACGGGCACTTCGCTCTGGATCGATCTCAAGCGCGAATCGATCGTCGTGATGCTCACGAATCGCGTGCATCTCGTCGCCAAAAAGAGCCACTTCGGGCTCCGCCCCAAAATTCACGATCTCATCCTCGAAGCTTTTTTGAGCGAAGATTCCGAATGACACTGAAGCGTGTTCACTTCATCGCGATCGGAGGCACGGGCATGGGCGCGCTCGCCGGTCTCTTGAAGGCGCGCGGCATTGCAGTGACGGGCTCGGACAAAAAGCTCTATCCGCCGATGAGCGACGCGCTTGCGAACTGGGGCATCGCCGTGCACGAAGGCTTTCGCCCGGAAAATCTCGTCGGTGGAGACCAGAATACAAAGGACACGAAGCCCGATCTCGTGGTCATCGGCAACGCCGTGCGCGCCGACAACCCGGAAGCCCGCGCCGCGATCGACGGTGGCTATCGCTATCTCTCGTTTCCCGATGCGCTCTATGAACTCGCGATTCGCGGCAAACATTCCATTGTCGTTTCGGGCACGCACGGCAAAACCACGGTGACGAGTTTGATCGCAACGCTGCTTCTTGAAACCGGCCAAGACCCGGGGCTTCTCGTCGGTGGCATCGCCGCGAATTTCGACGGAAGTTTTCGCGAAGGCAAGGGCCCGCACTTCGTCGTCGAAGGCGACGAATACGACACGGCGTTCTTCGACAAGACGCCGAAGTTCTTGCATTACCACCCACACAGTTTGGTGATCACCTCGGTCGAGTTCGATCACGCCGATATCTATCGCGATCTTGAACACGTGAAAGAGATGTTCCGCCGCCTCGTGGCATCGATGCCGAAAGACGGCGTGATCGTCGCGGCGCTCGATCACGCGGGCGTGCGCGACGTGGTGGCGAACGCTCCGTGTCGCGTGATCGGCTACGGCCTTGCACAAACGACGTCGCCCGCGCCGGATGCACAAACGTCGCTGGTTGCACAACACCGCATCGTGCCGCCCGCGCCCGCGCCGGATGCACAAGCGTCGCTGGCCGCACAACACCGCATCGTGTCTCCCGGGCAAACCTTTCAGAAGCAAGAAAAAGCCTTTTGGCGCGCCCAGGAGATTTGCGTCGAGGAAGACGGCACCTTCTTTACACTTTTTTGTGACGACGAAGAGATTGGCACGCTGAAGATGCCGCTCTTTGGCGCACACAATCTCGAAAACACGCTCGCGGCCTTGGTCGTGCTCTATACGCAAGGCGTTTCGCTCGAAGCCGCGGCCGATGCGCTGCTTGTGTACCGCGGCGTGAAGCGTCGCCAAGAAGAGCGCGGCGAAGTCGGCGGCGTTCTCGTGATCGACGATTTCGCGCATCATCCGACGGCGGTGCGCGTCACGATCGACTCGCTCCGCAAACGCTTCCCGACACGAAAAATTGTCACGGTGTTCGAGCCGCGCACCAACACGAGCCGCCGCAAAGTGTTTCAGGAAGCCTACGCGCAAGCCTTCGACGGTGCGGCGCGCGTGCTGCTTTCGATCGTGCCCGATGAACCGATCTACAGCGCCACCGGCGAAGTGACCGAGCTTTTCTCCGCGCCGCAGCTCGCCGCCGATCTCACCGCGCGCGGCATTTCCGCCCAAGCCTTGCCCGGCCCCGACGCCATCGTCGAACAACTCCGCACGGAGCTGAAGGCCGGCGACGTCGTGCTCATCATGAGCAACGGCGCCTTCGGCAACATCTGGCAAAAACTCCTCGACGCCCTGAAAGAGCGCGAAACGCGCTGACGCACGCAGCGACACAAAACTGCATGCGCTGCGCTGCTGCTTTTGAACAGGAAGCCGAACGAGGCGTGTGCTTTTCGAAACTCGCTAGTGTAACCCGAGCAATTTGGCGCCGGAGCCGACGCTTGCGGCGCGCTGCATCGCTTGCGTGACGAAGGCTTTGGCGCGCTCGATGGCGGCTTCGAGGCGGTCGCCTTGGGCGAGCCGCGCGGCGATGGCCGACGAAAGCGCGCAGCCCGTGCCGCGCACCGGGCCGCAATCCAGGCGCTCGGCTTCGAACCAGCGAAACTGAATTGCGTCATCCGTCTTTTGCGCGAGCAGATCGCGCGCGCCGTCCGCGGCGTGGCCGCCTTTGATCAGCACCGCCTGCGCGCGCAACTCGTCAAGAAAATACGCCGCCGCGCGTTCGATGTTTGCGGCGCTCGACATATCAAGCCCGCTGAGGCGCTCGGCCTCGACAAGATTCGGTGTCACGAGCATGACGTGCGGGAAGAACTCGATCAGCGTGCCCCAGGCGCGGCGTTCGAGCAGCGGCGTGCCGTCGCTCGCCGCAAGCACCGGATCGAGCACCGTCGGTGGCCGCGGCTTCTTGAGCGCCTCAAATTGCGAGAGCGCGAGCAGCACATCGCGCGCCACATCGTCGCTCGCGAGCATGCCGATCTTGATCGCATCCGGCGTGATGTCGCGCAGCAGCACGCGCAACTGGTCGAGCACCACCGACGGAAAAATCGGCAACACCTGATGCACCTTCGCCGTATCCTGCTGCGTAATCGCCGTCACCACCGCCCCGCCGCGCACACCGAGCGCCTGCAAAACCTGCAGATCGAGCTGCAACCCCGCCCCACCCGTCGGATCCGACCCCGCAATGCTCAAAACGAATTTCATGGTGCTGTTGTCCCTCTTCGGTGTGGTTGCGAAAAAATCACAATATTGCGTTGATTCTAAAAGATGTTTTGATGAGCTGTGATCCAAGGGTTTGAACATTGTTATTGTTTTTTGCGCGACCGAGTAAAGCAATGTTTACATCTCTGGGACTTCACAAGAGATTTGCCGACGAGTGTTTCCAAAATAAAGTGAAAGGGAGGTCCTCCGCTGCACTGAGGTATATTCGGTTGCAGCGGAAAGACCTGAGTGTGTTTTTTGTTTCCAAGATCGTGATAGGAGACGGTTGCGGTCAGAGGCGGTGGTGTGAAGGAATAGTGTGGGCCTGATAGCGCAATGTCTTTCATACAAAGCGCAACAAGAGTCGAAACAACAAGCTGGTAGTCGTGGGGGAAATGTAAGAGAAGTGGTTCGCGTTGCTCATGGAAAGGTATCAGGTATTCGAATTCTTCCTTTTCTGTGTGTAGGCGTAGAATTGCCTGGTTTCCAAATTCAGAAGAAACAAATTCAAGTCTTTGCTGCTCATTGATAAAAATTTTTGTCTGGAAAGATCGTTTGTGCGCGAGGGAGTTGATCTGTTCTACGGCACGATCTAAGTCAAACGACCAGCAGACAGTTAGATTTTTTGCGACCCCAAGGCCGATATTGATGAGTTGCAACGTTGCCTTCTGGTCAGCATGACTGTTTGTTGCATCGCTGGGTACGTCCTTCCATTCCATCGGTAGTGAAGAAGGTAAAACTGATAGAGGCCCCCCATACACGGTTGATCGGCGCATTACCAGCTCTGGACGATAGGAGGCAGCATGCTGCTTTGACATTTGTCGCACCGTCCATAGCGCCGCTATCGCGGCTGCAAAAGATGCTGCGCTAGTAAGCAACGCGGTAAGCGATTGGTCAACGCCCATAACGAATACTCTATATCTACGCAATTAAATGTTAAACAATTCATGGTCATACAAGCAATGCTTCCAGGGTGCCAGACATGCTTCAGTCAATACCGGGGCGGCAAAATCAGATATCCAACGCGGGGAGGGTTTGGATGATTTTTGTGGTTTCTAGGCTGACGGTGATTAGGCGTTGGAAGAGTTCGAGGGGGTATTTGGGGTTTTTGAGGGTTTCGGTGGCGTAGGCGTTGGCGTCGTTTGTGATGCCGCTGTCTTTGTGGGTGCTGACGCCTTGGCGCTCGACGATCCAGTCGAGGGCGGGTTTGCCGTTGACGACGTAGTCGTAGGCTTCGAGCGGGATGTTCGTGAGCGTGAAGTGCTCGTTGTAGATGAGGGTGGTTTTGTCGTCGACGGATTTTCCGTTCACTTTCTTTTTTGCGTAACGCATTTTTTCGACACGGTAGGCATCTGCTTGCGAGACTCTGCCGCGCGTGCTGGCTTCGATCTTGAGCGGATAGAGCTTTGCGGTTTCGTAGCCGAGGTGGAGCTTTGCGAGGGCGCGGCCGGCTTGGCTGAAGGCCCAGAAATCACTGGCCTTTTTCACGCACGGAATGCGCGGCAGCTCTTTGCTGAGATTGTCGGCGTAGCGTTCGCGGTAGTCGGGCGAGTGGAGCAAGCTGTAGATGTAATAGAAGATGTCTTCTTTGTTGATTTTTTCGCCGGGGTAAGACACGCGAAAGTGTTCATGGCCTTCTTTGGTGATGGCATCGCGGCGCGTGCGACCGTTCTTCTTCGACTTCGCGAAGAGGGAGGATTGCGAGTCTTCGGTTTCTTCCGGTTCGTCGTAGAGGTAGAGCGGGAAACATTGAGAATCGCCGTCGCAATGAAGATCTGGAAGCGCATCGCTAATTAGGGCAATTTGCCCGTGTCCTGAATACTTTGCATTGATTTGAATCACCAGATTTTCGGCTTCGGCATCGGGGAAAATGCGAGGCATCTGGTAGACACGGTTATTAAAATATCGATCATAGTACAACCATTGTTTCGTGTAGGGCCGGTAGAGGCTCGGCAGAATTGCATCGTTGCGAAAAGACTCTTTGCGGTTTGCAACAACACCAATTCTTTGTGCATGATCCCAACTTATTTTTGTCGGATCGGTATTAATGAAGTCGTTCACTTTGGCTTCGAGCTTCTTCTTGTCGAGGCCAGCGTGTGCTTTGGTGAAGCGCGACACTTCGCGGTTGTAGAAGCCGATCATTCGCTCCATGTTCGCGGCGACTTCGGAGCGAGAAGCGTTGTAACACCAAGCGTCGCGATTGGTTTTGACACCGCACGAATAATTCTCAAAAAGTTTTTTCGCTTCGACGCCTTCTTTGTCGCCGAGAACGATGAACTTTCCGAAGCTGTCGTCGCGTTGCTTGAGCCAGTCGCCGTGCGCGTCGGGCGTGATCTGCTTCCAGCCTTTTGCGGCGGTGATTCCTGCCACGCTTTGGAACTCGGCAATTTTGGCGAGCTTCTCTTCGCGGTTTAGATAATCGCCGATGTCGTGGAAAAAGATCTGGCCGTGTTCTTTGGCTTCGGGATTTTTGACCAAGAACGAAAGGACGATCGGCGCGCGACTGCCACCGCCAAAAATTTTTCCACCTTCTTTGCGCGAGGTTTCGCCACTGGTGCGTTGGTTGCCACGGAGGTGAAACAAATAAATGTTGGAAAACTCTTCCGCGAGGCATTTGCGCAGACCGTCGGCGGTGTTGGCCTCGATGAAGCCGGCGTTGGTCACGAAACCCACGATTCCGCTCTTGCCGATGCGATCGCTTGCCCAGCGAATGGCGCGGATGTAGCTGTCATAAAGTGCATTCTTCAGTGTCGCCGTAGATCGCTCGGCATATGTCGAGCGAATGCGCTCATCGAGCTGCGGATAAGCCACATTCTGATTGTTGTCGTTCGCGCTTGTTTGTCCGACGGAATACGGCGGGTTGCCGAGGATCACGCGAATATCGAGTTTCTTTTGGCGCGTGCGGCGCGCGCTGTTGTCGACGAGAAGCTCGCTGATGAGATCTTCTTTCTCGTAAAGCTGAAACGTATCGGTGAGGCAGATGCCTTCGAAGGGAACGTATTCGCCACCGACGACGCTGTGATACACCGCTTCGATGTTGATGGCCGCGATGTAATAGGCGAGCAGCACGATTTCGTTGGCGTGAATTTCGTGCCGGTATTTCTGCGGCAGTTCCTTGGCTTGAATGAGGCCGCTCTGCAAGAGCCGCGTGATGAAGGTGCCCGTGCCGGTGAAGGGATCGAGGATGTGGACGCCCTTGCTGCCGAGCGTGAGATCAAATTCTTGCTTTAGTAGATGGTTCACGCTGTGCAGGATGAAATCCACGACTTCGACGGGTGTGTACACAATCCCGAGTCGTTCGGTCATCTTCGGGAAGGCGTTGCGGAAGAACTTGTCGTAAAGCTCGATCACGATTTTCTGTTTGCCCGCCGCGCCTTCGATGCCTTCGGCGCGTTGCTTTACGCTGGCATAGAATTTTTCGAGCGTGTCGGCTTCTTTGTCGAGGTGGTGTTCGTGGAGCGCGTCGAGCACGGCTTGCATCGACTTCGAGATGGGGTTGTGGCTTGCAAAGCTGTAATCCTCAAACAGCGCGTCGAAGACCGGCTTGGTGATGAGGTGCTGCGCGAGCATTTCGATGACTTCTGCGTCGCTGATGCTGTCGTTGAGATCGTCGCGAAGCTCTTCGGCAAAGCTCGCGAAGGCTTTACGCTCTTTGGTGTTGGACGGCTTTTCGAGGATGCCGGTGATGCGGTCGATGTGCGTGCGCGCGATCTTGGCGATGTCGTTCGCCCAGTCTTCCCAGTGATGCCGGTTGCCGCACTTCTGCACGACCTTCGCGTAGATCGCGCGTTCGATCTCGCCGATCTCGAAGCGCAGCGGCGTTTGCTTGGGCTCGGGATGTTGCATTTGCGGCTCGCCGAGGAGTGCGCTGCCGCGCGCCGCGCCGCTTAGGCTCGCACCGTCGGAGCGTTTGCTTCGGGGCGCGATCTTGTCGGTGATGGCGACGACTTCCATCTTCGACAGCATGCCCCGGTTGAGATCGAGATCCATCTTGTTGATCATGGCGTCGAAGCGATCGTCGTGGGAGCGAAGCGCTTGCAAGACCTGCCACACTACGGCGTAGGTGGCGTTGTCGTCGAGCGCTTTGTGCGGCTCGACACCAGCGGGGATCACGACGGGCAAGATCACGTAGCCGCGTTTTTTGCCGGGCGAGTTGCGCATGACGCGGCCGACCGATTGCACCACGTCCACTTGCGAGTTGCGCGGCGTCAAGAAGAGCACGGCGTCGAGTGCGGGCACGTCCACGCCTTCGGAAAGGCAGCGCACATTGCTCAAGATGCGGCAGGTGGTTTCGTCGGTGTCGGCTTTGAGCCACTGGAGTTTTTCGTCCTTCTCGCTTGCGTTCATCGTGCCGTCGACGTGTGCGGCTTCGCAGCGCAGCCTCGCGGCGGTTTCGCTGTTTTCTTGCGCTTGATAGGCCTCGACCACGGCTTGAAACATCGAGGCGATGTTCCGGGAGCTGACTTTGTGCACCTTGGCCTTGGTGCTCGGGTCGATCACTTGGCAAAACGCGACGGCGCGGTGCATCGGTTCGGTGTCGCCCGTTAAGTCTTCGGTGAGTCCTTGTTTGGCGAGCGCCTTCCAGCAACCAACGATCTTCGCGGCGTCGTCGACCTTGAGTTGATTGTTTTCGTCGGCCAGGAGCTTTTGCAAGCGGCGGCTTACGTGGGCTTCTTCCACCGAGAGCACCACGACTTTGTAATCGACGAGCAAACCTTGCTGCACGGATTCCGAGAACGAGAGCACGTGCAAAAGTTCGCCGTAGAGCGATTCGTCGTCCATGGAACAGAGCGTGAAGTTGTCGCGCTCGGCGATGGCTTTGGCGTTGTCGGTGTAGATGCGCGGTGTGGCCGTCATGTAGAGCCGCTTTTTGGCGCGCAAAAACTTGGCGTCGTGGACTTTGACGAAGTTGCTTTCGTCTTCGTTTGCGAAGGTGACGCCGGTGGTGCGGTGCGCTTCGTCGCAGATGATCAGATCGAAGTCGTCGAGTTCGTGCTTCTTTTGCGCCTGCGCGATGACGTCGATCGAGTGATAGGTCGAGAAGACGACACTCATATGTGTTTTGTCGTGCCGGGCTTGCATTTCGCGCGCGAGCGATTTGGCGTCGGTGGTGGCGGGGTAGCGCAGCTCGTGCGTGAGTATGGACACTGCGTCTTCGTCGTGCTTGTCTCTTTTGCCCTTCTTGCCGACGTCGCTATCGGAACAAACCGCAAAGCTGTGCAAGGGAATGGCACTTTCTTGTGTCCACTCGGTGAGCGTTTGCGAAAGGAGCGCAAGGCTTGGCACGAGAAACAGCACGCGGCCGTTTTTGCCGGCGATTTCTTCGGCGATCTTGAGCGCGGTGAAAGTCTTGCCGGTGCCGCACGCCATGATGAGCTTGCCGCGATCGGCTTTCTTGAGCCCGTGCGTGACATCGCGCAGCGCCTTTTCTTGATGGGGCCGCAGCGTCTTTTTGGGTTTGAGCGCAACGGCCTTCGAGGGCTGATAGTGGCTCCAGTCGATCTGGCTTTCTTCGAGCGCTTGCAAGTCGATCTTGGTGACGGGCGGTTGCTGATCTTCGAGCGCATCGAGCGCGTGCGGGCTCCAAAGATTGGTGGTGCTGACGATGATGCGGTGGCGGAAGATTTTTTTTCCGGAGGCGGTGAAGAAACTGTCGATGTCGCTTTTTTGCAGGGTGTAGTCGGCGGCATAGAGCTTACACTGAACTGCGTGATAGTCGCCGGTGTGCGTTTTGGCCACCAAGTCGATGCCGGTGTCTCGCGCGGGCAGCCCTTGGAGCTTGGCCCAGTCGCCGTACATCCAAACGTCGCTGTATAAATCCCGATAGCTCGCCTCGTTTTGGAGGTAGCTTCGGATGAGCAATTCGAAATAGGTGCCCTTTTCGCGTTCGCTTTGCGACAGGGCACGATATTGATTCAGAAGAGATTCGAGTTCGGTCACGGCGCGGTCATCCTACCTGTTCTGTTTTCCGACTTACAGAGATTTTTTCGTGTGCTTTCGCCTGCTTGCGCGGCGGCACCTTCGCTTCTTCTACGGCAGCGCCTCCGTCGGCTTTACGAGTTTGCGCGGGGTGTGATGGGTTGTTTTTGAGCGCCAAAATCCATCTGCCTGAAAAAGGGACATGAAAAGAATTGCGGAGTTTTTCGACGCGGAATTCTTCGCTCGCATGGAGCCCGCTCGGCGCAAGCAGCGGCTATGTCTCTCTTTGCGACACACGCCGTAAAATCCGACAGGCCCACGTTGCGAATTTCAATGCTCCCAGCGATCGGCGCTGTTCGATGCGTAACACTTTTGAGTTATCAAGATGACGGCAGACATTGGTGAGGGGTTTTCATCACTGGCCATGGCGTCGGAAGTACAATAGTTTCCCGACACGAAACTCTTTCACAATCTCGCGCTGACACACAATACGGTCTGCTACGCCTTTTTGATGCGGGGCATTGATTGTGGGGGAATGAATGATGGGCGTCGCAGACGGAAGCGCTCAAGGAGAAGAATGTCTCGAGGATCATCGAAGAAACGAAGCAAACATGCTGCACCGTCGCGAGCAGGAAAGAAAACCGTTAAGTCGCTGCTCGATGCGATGGAAGATGAGCGCGAATACGCAAGCCTGGTTGATATCACTCCAGGGAGTCCGCTGAATCTTCGCGATGAAATTCAAAAAGCCATCGCCGGTGTAGAGACCATTCGGCAGCGAGGCGAGAAGTTGCTCAAAGCGGGACAAAGCCCTGCATGGACCGATATACAAATTTTGCGCAGCATCGACCCCAAAGAGCTGGGTAACGTACTTACATTGAGCGAGTATTCAATTTTGCTCGCCACGACTTACTTAGAGAGTTACAAGTTTCGAGATTGGACGGTTCACAGCGACGGAACTTTTGTGACGCCGGATGAGCGGCGCAAGCGTGCGCGCGAAGCTGCAACGACGCTATGTTCCCATGACGTTTGGGAAACCCATAGCCATGGCATTTCGCGAGAGGTTGCGAAGCAAGAACTTCGAATCAAGATTGATCGCCCCGAGCGAATTTCGGAATTGGATCGCGCTATCCGGAGACTTTGGGCATTGTTCTATTGGGCATTCGAGAACACTCCGATTTTCAAAGTATTTATTTCTTCAAACTACGCGCTCTTCAGAATTCAACGAGGGGGAAGCCGATGAATGAAACTCAAAAAGTCCTACGGCAGCTTGGATGGAGTGATGATCTCATCGAGGCATTTACCAAGGCGGATGAAATCGGAGATGAAATGGAACAGGTTTTAAACTTTCATGTGTCGCCCCAGTGCATCGACCTATCGGACGTTACCGTTGATCTCCAAGAGCCGCTGATCGAAGCGGGAACCGCAGTGCGAGTCACGCGCTAATCGAAATGTCAAAGAATGGACGGATGATGGAGTTGCCGGGCGGAGAGGTCGTCGTTTACGAGGCGTCCGACGGTGAAGTACGGGTGGACGTGCGGCTGGAGCGCGAGACGGTCTGGTTGACGCAGCACCAGATG
>JADFDR010000019.1 GCA_018262735.1 Geobacter sp. | reverse complement strand
ACGGCCAAGATGGAAGGTTCGACGATTTGTGCATTTTCCGACGCTGCGGCGTGGCCGATCCAAGGCCTTTTGCGTCACTTCCGCAGCGATTTCGAAGCGCATATCGAACAGCAAAAATGTCCCTTTCCCGGGAGCTTTGAACTCTAATGGCAAAGATCACGATCGATGACGTTCAATACGAAGTCGAAGATAGCCTGACGATTTTGCAGGCGATGGACCGGCTTGGCTTGCTCATGCACGGCGTCGACATCCCGCACTATTGCTGGCATCCGAAACTCTCGATCGACGGTTCATGCCGGCTTTGTCAGGTCGAGATCGTTGGCCAACCCAAGCTACAGATTGGTTGCAACACACCGGTGCGTGACGGGATGGCGGTGCTCACGAAGACCGATCGCGTGAAGCGTGCGCGTGAAGGCGTGATGGAGCTTTTGTTGATCCATCACCCGCTCGATTGTCCGATTTGCGATCAGGCCGGTGAATGCAAGCTACAAGATTATGCGTATGACTACGGTGTGCCGCATGCGCGCACCATCGAACCGCGCCGCGCGCGCAAGAAGCGCGTCGAGATCGGCCCGCGCGTAATGTTCGATCAAGAGCGCTGCATTCTGTGCCGACGATGTGTGCGCTTTACGCGCGAAATTTCGAAAACGGGCGAGCTTGCGGTGTTCAATCGTGGCGAAGCGTCGGTGATTGACACGTTTCCAGGCACGACGCTCGACAATCCGTATTCGGTGAACGTCGTCGACATCTGTCCCGTCGGTGCGCTCACTTCCAAAGATTTCCGTTTCCAGATTCGTTCCTGGTTCTTGAAGGATGTGTCGAGCGTGTGCACGGGCTGCTCGAACGGCTGCAATATCCACGTCGGCACAGCACACAACAAAGTGTATCGATACACACCTCGGCGTAATGATGCCGTCAATGATACTTGGATTTGCGACGAAGGACGGCTTTCGTATCACGCGATCGGCGCGCCGGATCGTTTGTCCTTTGCGCTCGTACGCAACGCCGAAGCCGTTCTTGAGGAAACTGCGCTTGCGCACGCTTTGGAGGCTGCCGCAGCGCGTCTTCGCAAGTTGATTGCTGCGAAGGGCGCAGGTGTGATTGCGGGCGTGGCTTCGCCGCACGCGACGAACGAGAGCTTGTTTACGTTCCAAAACTTTTTGACTGCGCTTGGCGTGAAACTTTCGGGTGTCACAGTTGCTCGTGGCGAGGCTGACGATTTCCTTCTGAAGGCCGAGAAAGCCGCGAACATCGAGGGTGCGCGTCGTTTGGGATTTGCGGAGATTTCGACGCTTGCGGAGCGCGTGCGCGGAGGCGGGGTCGATGGATTGATCGTTCTTGGCCACGAGGTTCTCGGTGCGCTTGACGCAACTACGCTTGCAAAACTCGATACGGTGATCGTGCTCGATACGCACCGTTCGCCACTCGAACGCGTGGCGCATGTGGTTTTGCCGGTGCGCCATGCCATGGAGCAGTGCGGCACGCTCACAAACCACGCAGGTCGCGTGCAAAAGATTGAAATGGTCGTTGAGCCGACGTGGGAAGCGTACAGCGACGGAGAAACGTTGACGCGACTTGGTGCATGGCTCGGCCTCGAGGGTTTCAACATGGCGTACGACGTGCGCAAGGTTTCGCAGCGACTCGGCGCTGCGCATTCCGCATTTGCGGGACACGATTTCGACTCGGTGGGTGAGCACGGACTTTTGCTCACCAAGGGTGACGCATAAATGTTGACCGGGGTCATCGTCAAAATTGCGTTTGTGTTTGCCATGATCATGGGCTTGTTTGCGCCGCTCATGACATGGGTCGAGCGCAAGCAGAGTGCTGTGATGCAGGATCGCATCGGTGCCAATCGCGCCGATATCGCGGGTATCACGTTGCTCGGTCTTCTGCATCCGCTCACCGACGTGATCAAGCTGATTACGAAAGAGGATGTGGTGCCTCTCGGTGCGAATCGTCTGTTGCATCTGATTTCGCCTCTCCTCGCGGTGGTTCCGGCGCTGATCAGTTTCGCAGTGATTCCATTTGGTGGCACTTATCAACTTGGCGAGGGAACCTACAACCTCGTGGTGGCGGATTGCGATTGGGGCGTGCTCTATCTCTTTGCGATCGGATCGATTGCTGCCTACGGCACCATTCTTTCGGGTTGGGCGAGCAACAACAATTGGTCGCTGCTTGGCAGTTTGCGCGGCTCGGCGCAGATGATTTCCTACGAAGTGTGCATGGGGCTGTCACTTGTTGGTGTCATGATGGTGTTTGGCACGCTCAAGTTAAGTGAAATGTCGCACGCGCAAGACACGACCTTCCGTCTGCTCGGTTTCCTTGAACTTTTCGGATGGGTGAGCGTGCTTCCGTGGTGGGTCGATTGGATCCGCGTTCCAAACTGGGGAATTTTCTTGCAGCCGCTCGGGTGCATCATGTTCCTCACCGCGATCATGGCCGAAAACAAGCGCCCGCCGTTCGATCAACCGGAAGGTGAATCCGAAATCATCGCCGGCTACTTCACAGAATATTCGGGAATGCGCTTTGGCTTGTTCTACACCGCCGAGTTCGTCGAAGTGGTAGTCATCGCGGGAATCATGACTGCGATTTTCCTCGGTGGCTGGTCGATTCCGTATCTTTCGACGCAGACTATTATCGACGGTGTGAGTAGCGTGATTGGAACGAGCATTGCCACGATTTTGTGTATCGTGCTGCATGTTCTCACATTTTGGATCAAAGTTTGTTTCATGATCTGGGTGCAGATGGGGCTTCGCTGGCTTTTGCCACGCTTTCGCTACGACCAACTTATGGATTTGTGCTGGAAGAATATGTTGCCCTTGTCGCTCGCAAACATCGTCGTGACGGCGCTGATCCTACTCTGGATCGATGGGATGGCGCGATGACGATCGAGGTCGCTCTTTTCTATGTGTTTGCGCTTGTGGCTGTACTCGGCGCACTCGGTTTGCTTTTGAATTTTCGCAATCTCGTGGCGGGTGCGATTTGCCTCGTGGCGACGATGGTTTCGCTCGGCGCCATTTATGTTTTGCTCGGCGCATATTTTTTGGCCGCAGTACAAATTATGGTGTATGCCGGAGCCATCGTGGTCGTGTTCTTGTTTGTGATCATGTTGCTCAACATTCGCACCGACGTTTTTACGCCGAGTCAACAATTGCTCTTCAAGATTTTCGGCATTTTGATTGCCGGTTTCGTGCTGTTCCAGTTTTTGACAGCGATTGCCGGAGGGTTGCCTGCATTTCCGACGACACCGGATGGTTTCGGCGGATATCGCGATATTGCGGGAGCTCTTTTTGCACGCGGCGACGCGCGTGAAGGAACCCAAGTCGTGGGCGATTTCATCTTGCCGTTTGAAATTGCATCGCTCTTGTTGCTTGCGGCGATCGTGGGTTCGGTCGTGCTCGCCAAACGGAGGCTCGAGTAGTTCGATGATTCCCGTAGAACATGTCCTTGGGCTTTCGGCGATTTTGTTTCTGATCGGTACCGTCGGTGCGCTTACGCGGCGCAACATCATCGTGCTCTTGATGTGCATCGAGCTCATGCTCAATGCCGCGAGTCTTGCCTTTGTGGGCTTCAACCGGCTTTGGCCCGTGAAAGAAGCCGGAGCGACGGTGAGTGCGCTCAACGGTCAAGTCTTCGTCTTGATGGTGATCGTTGTAGCGACGGCAGAAGTTGCCGTCGGTCTGGGCATTGTGATTTCGCTGTTTCGAAATCGCGACTCGATGAACGTCGAAGATGTGAGCTTGCTGAAATGGTAGGAACCTTGAACGAAACCTCGACCGATCTGTTGCGCTGGATTCCGGCGCTGCCTCTGCTTGCCGCTTGCATTCACGGCGTGATGCTTGGTCTTCTCCGCAAGCAGGCGCCGCGCTGGTTGGTGATCGCGCTTTCATGTGGTGCGGTTCTCGGATCGTTCGTGATTTCGTTGTATACCGTGGCCACGCAGTTGATTCCGCGCGCCGCCGAAGATCGCTTGTTGATCGACGAAGTCTTTACCTGGATCAGTGCGGGTGATTTTCAATCGCAGGTCGCCTTTCAACTCGATCCGCTTTCGGCGGTGATGATTCTCGTCGTGACGGGTGTTGGTTTCTTGATCCATATCTATTCGATCGGATACATGGACGACGATCATCGTGAGGATCGCGGTTTTCAGCGCTTCTTCTGTTATTTGAACTTGTTCACGTTTTCGATGCTGATGCTCGTTCTCGCCGACAACTTGCCGCTGCTTTTCCTTGGCTGGGAAGGCGTGGGGCTCTGTTCCTATCTCCTGATTGGGTTTTGGTACGCCGACACCTGGAATGCTTATTGTGGCAGCAAAGCCTTCATTCTGAACCGCATCGGCGATTTTGCTTTCTTGCTCGGTCTCTTCTTCTTGTTCTGGGCGCTGGCAGACGCGGGAACTCCGACGGCGAGCTTCCGTGGTATCGAGGACGCGTTTGGGGCGATTGCGGCACAAACCGTTTCGGTTCCAGCATGGCTCGCGTCACTTTCGGGTGTCGCCGAGTGGCGGCTCGCGACGGTAATCGGCCTTTGTTTCTTCGTCGGTGCGTGCGGAAAATCGGCGCAACTTCCACTCTACGTTTGGCTTCCGGACGCGATGGCCGGCCCGACACCGGTTTCGGCGTTGATTCATGCCGCGACGATGGTGACGGCAGGTGTGTACTTGGTTTGTCGAATGCACTTTTTGTACGCAGAAGCCATCGGCGCTTCGACGGTGATTGCCTGGGTTGGTGGACTTACGGCGATTTTTGCTGCGACGATTGCCATCTGTCAAAACGACATCAAGAAGGTGCTCGCTTATTCGACGGTGAGTCAGCTTGGCTACATGTTCATGGCCGCAGGTTGTGGCGCATACACGGCAGCAGTCTTTCATCTCGGCACACACGCGTTCTTTAAGGCGTTGCTCTTTCTCGGTTCGGGTGCGGTGATTCTTGCCATGCACCACGAGCAGGACATGCGCAAGATGGGTGGGCTTGCGAAGAAGCTTCCGATCACGCATGGCTTGTTCTTGATTGGCGTACTCGCGATTGCGGGCGTGCCTCCGCTTTCCGGTTTCTTCTCGAAAGACGAAATACTCTTATCGGTGTATACCTCGCATGTCGCAGGGCATCAGTACTTGTACGCCATAGGTTTGGGTACGGCGCTCTTGACGGCGTTCTACATGATGCGTCTGCATGCGCTTACGTTCTGGGGCAAGAGCCGCGTTGCGCACGACGTAGAGCATCACATCGAGGAGCCGGCGGATACCGTCTTGGTTCCGCTTTGGATTTTGGCGGGGCTTGCCATCGTGGCTTCGATTGCGGGAATTCCGTCGGCGTGGGCCGAGCTCTTGCCATTTCTCGACGCCGACACCGTCGCGCATTCCAATAGTCTCGCCAATTTTCTCAGCCCGCTCTTTGGCCATCATGAAGTTGCGTTGAGTTCGAGTGCAGAGCGTACGCTCGCCGGCTATGCGGTGGCGACTGCAGCGACGGGGCTTTTCGCCGGCTGGTGGTTGTATGCAAAGAAACCCGAGATCGCGTTCGTGATTTCACGCTTGCTCGCGCCGCTGCACAAGCTGCTCGAGAACAAGTATTACGTCGATGAGATTTATCAAACGCTTTTGGTCAATCCGCTGATTTGGATTTCGGATCGCGTGTTTTACAAGATCATCGATGCAGGCGTGATCGACGGACTTGGCGTGAATGGCCCTGCAAAGATGGTACGCATTTTTGCGTTGCGCGGGTTGCGTCGATTCCAAAGCGGCCTCGTGCAGAGTTACATCCTACTGATTATTCTCGGATCGTGCGCCATCGTGGCGTACTTGGTCCGGTAGAGGAAAGCGGCAGATCCCATGAATTTCTTTGGATCCTTGTTTGACGAACATCTGCTGACGCTTATTACCTTCCTGCCGCTTGCGGTAGGGCTTTTCCTTTTGCTTTTGCACGGAATTCCTGTTCTCGCTTGGCGCATTTATGCATTGATCAGCACAATACTCACTTTTGTGTTGAGCGTATCTTTGTTTTGTCGTTTCGATGCAAAAGCGAGTGGCTATCAATTCGTTGAGCATCTGCCGTGGCTTCCGGATTGGGGTATCAACTATTTCGTCGGTGTGGATGGAATCAGCCTGCTTTTGATCGTGCTTACGACGTTCATGGTGCCGCTGGTTTTGTTGGCATCGTGGAAGAGCATCAAACAAGCCGAGCGCGCCTACATTTTCTGCATGCTTTTCCTTGAGACGGGAATGCTTGGCGCATTTGTTTCGCTCAATCTCTTTCAGTTCTATGTGTTCTGGGAAGTGATGTTGATTCCGATGTATCTCATCATCGGTATTTGGGGTGGTCCGCGTCGCATTTATGCGTCGGTGAAATTTTTTCTTTTCACCATGTTTGGCTCGCTCTTGATGTTGGTTGCGTTGCTCGTGCTTTGTTATTTGAACTATCGGGAATTCCAAGCGCTGAATCTCGATCTCGTGGCGCTCGACCCCGCACTCTTTCCAGCTTCAAAACCCGGCGCACTGCTGCAAACCGCGATTCCGCCGCTCCTCGAAGCCGGGCGAGCGGTGCCGTGGTGGCAAACGCCGACTTGGTTGTTTGCAGCCTTTGCGCTCGCTTTTGCAATCAAGGTGCCGATGGTGCCGCTGCACACCTGGCTTCCCGATGCGCATGTCGAAGCTCCGACGCCGGGTTCGGTGATTTTGGCCGCCGTGTTGCTCAAGATGGGAACCTACGGCTTCCTGCGTTTCGCGATTCCACTTTTTCCGTCGGCGGCAATTGAGTTTGCACCGCTCTTTATGACGCTTGCCGTGATCGGAATTTTGTATGGCGCGCTGATCGCAATGGTGCAGACCGACGTGAAAAAACTCGTAGCCTATTCGTCGGTGGCGCATCTTGGTTTCGTCATGCTCGGCATGTTTGCATTCAATCCCGAAGGTTTGCAGGGCAGCATTTTGCAGATGGTGAATCACGGCATTTCGACGGGCGCATTGTTCCTTTTGGTGGGCATGATTTACGAACGCCGACACACGCGGCAGATCGAGGATTTTGGAGGAATCGCCAAACCGATGCCGATCTTTGCGTTCTTGTTTGCGGTCGCAACGATGGCAAGCATTGGGCTTCCGATGCTCAATGGTTTCGTCGGTGAGTTCTTGATTTTGCTTGGCACATGGAAAGCGGCTCCGGCGTTTGCAGCGCCTGCGACTTTTGGTGTAGTGCTCGCAGCGGGTTACATGCTCTGGATGTATCGACGCGTCGTGTTTGGGCCTGTGACCCATGCCGAAAATCGCACGCTCATCGATCTCGATTGGCGTGAGAGGCTCGTGGTGGTCGTGGTGCTGATTCCTGCGTTTTGGATTGGCATTTATCCCAAGCCTTTCTTGAATCCATTGCTGCGTCCGGTGAGTGAAGTTGTGATGCGTATCGATGCGGTGAAACAAGCACAAGCCGCAGGGCAAAGTGCAGCACCATTGACACAAAAAATAGTCGCTCCGGCTTCTTCGGCGTCGGACGGCGGCGACGTGCGTGTGGATGCAGTTGGAAATGGCGAATCGAATTTACCGAGCGAACCATCCACTTCGCTCGAGGCGGAAAACGAGGGAATCCAATGAACGGCCTCGAAGCACTCGATCTCTCCGTGCTGGCGCCTTTGCTTTTCGTTTCGGGTGGATCCTTGTTGGTTCTCCTTGGCGAAGTCTTGCTCTCGCATCGAGCAACATTTCTTGGCAAAGCGACCTCGCCGTCTTGGATAGGTACCGTACTCTCTTTTGTGTCAATTCTTTTTCTCGCACTCGCTTTTTTCTCCGCGATTTTTCCGTTTGGCGAAGGAACGACAAAAGTTTTCCATGCCACGAGTCCGATGCTCGTTTTGGATCCACTCGCAAACTTCGCGATTGCGTTGCTTACACTGGCAGGGATCTTCGTGTGCTTGATGTCGGTGACGTACCTGGCAGAGATGGATATCCATCATGGCGAATATTATGCGCTCCTGTTGCTTGCGACGGCAGGGATGATGGTGCTCGTTGCCGCAACCGATCTGATGACGCTTTTCCTCGGTATCGAGCTGATGAGCATCCCGATTTACGTCATGGCGGGGTTTGATCGCAAGAAACTACGCAGTAATGAGTCGGCTCTCAAATACTTGATCGTCGGTGGTTTTGCGAGCGCGATCCTGCTCTACGGTATGGCATTGCTTTACGGTGCGACCGGGCACACGGATTTCACGGAGATTCGCAGTGCGCTCGCTTCGGGAAATCCGCCGTTTGCGGCTGCAGGCGCACTCGCCTTGTTTGGCTTCGCGCTCATCGTCGTGGGTCTTGCCTTTAAAGTTTCGACGGTGCCGTTTCACCAGTGGACGCCGGATGTGTATGAGGGCGCGCCGACCCCCGTGGCTGCCTACATGTCGGTTTGTGTCAAAGCGGCAGCCTTCGTGGCGTTGTTGCGCTTCCTTGGCGTGACACTTGAAAGTTTCGCAGATCGTCTACATTCGCTGTTCTGGATTTTGGCGCTGCTCACGATGACAGTGGGCAATGTGATGGCGCTCATTCAAGAGAATGTGAAAC
The DNA here is from genome assembly GCA_018262735.1 of Geobacter sp. Taxonomy (GTDB): domain Bacteria; phylum Myxococcota_A; class UBA9160; order UBA9160; family JADFDR01; genus JADFDR01. The sequence goes on along the minus strand of JADFDR010000019.1, from coordinate 11,973 downwards.
GGATGCTTGCGTATTCGAGCATTGCTCATGCGGGCTATTTGCTGATTGCGCTCGTGATCGGCACGCCGGAAGCCTATTCTGCAATGTTGTTCTATCTCGTAGTTTATTTGTTCATGAATCTCGGTGCGTTCGGTGTGATGGCCGCGCTTGCCAGTCGCGGTGAAGAGTTCGATACGCTCGATCAATTTGCAGGACTTGCCAAGGCGCGTCCCGCACTCGCGCTCGTGATGACGCTCTTCATGTTTGCGCTTGCGGGCATTCCCGGAACGGGTGGTTTCATTGCGAAGTTCACGCTCTTTGCTTCGGCCGTGAACGCGGGTCAGGTTTGGCTCGTGATTTTTGCCGTACTCAACAGTTTGGTGTCGGTCTTTTATTATCTGCGCTTGCCGGTCGCCATGTACATGAAAACTTCTGCACGAACACCGGCACGTGTTGATCTCGGCTCGGGGGAGAGCCTTGTGCTTATCGCTTGTGCCGCGGCCGTGCTTTTCCTCGGATTTTTCCCCAGCGGTCTCGACGTGTTTTTCCTGAAATCCGCAGATGTGTTGGCTTGGACGAAATTTGCCATTACGGCTCTCGTCTTCGGTGCTGCGTAAGACACGCGCTTTGCAAGCGCTTTGCTCCGACGGAAACGGGGGCTGATCTCAAGAGATGCCGATCGATGTCGTGCGTGTATTACGCTTTCGGCGTGCGTCGAATCTCGCTTCGCCCGAAGTAAGGTTCGAGTGCTTTTGGAATCCGGATCGAACCATCCGCTTGCTGATGATTTTCGAGTAGCGCAATCAAAGCCCGCGATGTCGCCACCGCCGTGCCGTTGAGCATGTGTACGAACTCTTTCTTTTTTCCGTCTTTGTTGCGATAACGAATTCCGAGCCGACGCGATTGAAAATCCGTGCAGTTCGAAGTGCTCGTGACTTCGCCATACGAGCCGCCTTCGCCTCGTCCAGGCATCCAGGCTTCAACGTCGAATTTTTTGTAGGCGGGCGCGCCGAGATCTCCGGTAGCAATGTCGAGAACGCGGTACGGAATTTCGAGGCCTTGAAAGATGAGTTCTTCGATGCGCAGCAGTTCTCGATGCATCGCTGCCGATTGCTCGGGCGTAGCAAAGACAAACATCTCGACCTTCGTGAACTGATGCACGCGATACAACCCGCGGCTTTCGCGGCCGTGTGCGCCTGCTTCCGTGCGAAAGCAATGCGAGATGCCGGCGATTTTGAGCGGAAGATCTTCTTCGGCAAGGATCGAATCCGAGTATAAACCACCAAGTGTAATCTCCGACGTTCCGATCAAACAAAGATCATGGTCGGCGACGGAATAGATTTGTGTTTCGGTGCCGCGCGGATTGAAGCCGATACCGTTTAAAATCTCAGGTTTCGCGAGATCCGGCGTGATGTAAGGCGCAAAGCCTTCATGAAGTAAAACATCGAGCGTGTAGCGCTGCAGTGCGAGATCGAGCAGCACGGCTTCGTTCTTCAGGTAATAAAACTTGGTTCCCGTCACCTTGGTGGCGTTTTCAAAATCGAGGAGTTTCAGCCTTTCTCCGAGAATCACGTGGTCGAGCGGAGGGAAGTCGAAATTTCGCGGCGTTCCGACGCGCCGCAGCTCGCGCGATGCGTCTTCTCCACCCACCGGCGATTCGGGATCGACGAAGTTCGGTAGCTCGCGATTGCGTCGCAGTGCCTCAGCCTGCGCCTCCGCGACGAGTTGTTCTTGCGCCTCGGAGGCTTCCTTGAGACGGCGTCCTTCGGCGGTGTGCGCTTCGCGTGCGGCAGGTTCGAGTTTGCCTTTGCCTTTCTGTTGATGTTCGTTTCGCTGGCGGTTGAGATCGTCGAGCTTTGTTTTGGCTTGCGTGAATTTTTCTTGCGCGGCAATGGCGGCGTCGAGGTCAGGGCTTACGCCGCGGCGACGGCAGCTCTCCAAAATTTCCGTACGTTTTTCGGATAGAGTTCTCGGATCCAACATGGCTCGGAAAGGAAGCATACCGCTGTCAGTAGCTCAAGCGTTCGTTACGCTTTGCGCGCTTTTGGAAGGGCTTTTCGCTCGAAATTTTTTGATTTTGATTGCGACGAATTTCGCAGATGCATGCCCGCGCGGTGCAGGTACATCGCGAGTCATCGGTGCTCGCCGTCGGTAGGTTCGGATCGAAAAGCTCTTTGTGCCGACGGTGAAGCGTGAGATTTCGCGTGCGTCTTGCGTTTTGGGTTTGAGAATTTGCGGAGAGGTAGCCAAGCGGTTGACGGCACCGGTCTTGAAAACCGGCAGACGTTTACGCGTCTCGAGGGTTCGAATCCCTCCCTCTCCGCCACAAGAAAGGTTATTCTCCCGCGCCAACGGAGAGGTGGCCGAGTCGGTCGAAGGCGCTCCCCTGCTAAGGGAGTATAGGCTAATCCCCTATCGAGGGTTCGAATCCCTCCCTCTCCGCCACCAAGGTTTTGCTGCGGTGCTTGCCGCATCTTTCATGTGCTTTGGTGAAAGAATTTCTTTGCGAAGCAATCGGAGAGATGGCCGAGTGGTTGAAGGCGCACGCTTGGAAAGCGTGTTATGGGTAACTCCATACGAGGGTTCGAATCCCTCTCTCTCCGCCACTTTGCAACGTCAGGGATGCGAAACATCAAGGCAGAGCAGTGAAATTGCCAAGGAAGCGAGTCGTGAATCTCTGGCTCGCAAGCGATGATTCGCTAGAGTCTCGCCGCTTTGCAAGCCAAGGCATTTGCGCCCGTAGCTCAGATGGATAGAGCGTCTGGTTGCGGTCCAGGAGGTCGCACGTTCGAGTCGTGCCGGGCGCGCCATTTTTCGATGTAGCCTTTAAGTGCGTCGCGGTTTTCGCGACGCACTTTTTTGTTGCGCTTCCCAAGGTGTCTTGCAGAGGGGATTGCACGAATTTCTCCGTCGGTGAAGAGGCTCCTCTCCTCAAAAAAGTTTCACCCACAAATACAACGTGGAATGCACAGTCGTTCAGAAATACCAGGCGAGTTCGAGTTGTACGTAATCGTCTTTGCGAAAGATGCGCAACGGTTCGGTGTCGGGTCCGGTCGAGAAGATGCGAGCTTCGAGCGTGAGTTTGAAGTTTTCACCGAGGCGACGGCTGGCTTCGACGAACCACGAGTTGGCGTGTGTGTCGAGATCGACAATTGCACCGGCGAGAATCTCCGTGCTTTGCGTGTCGTTCAGCGTGAGTCGTAGCCCGGCAAAGAGATCGTTGTCTGCGAAATTGATGGGATCGTGAATCACGGGGCGCATCGGCAGAGAAGTGGGCATCGAAGAACGCACTTTGTTGTCGCGGCTGTCATAGAGGTATTCGGACAAAACACCAAGATCCCAATCTGTTCCGATAACACTATAAAATGTATATTCGAATCCTCCGGCAGCGGAGAAGAAGGGGTCACCTTGGCCGGAGCGCGAGATTCCCTCGAACTTCAAAAGCCAGCCTTCGTGCGTGTATTGCAGGTCGATGCCCGCCTGATCGATGATTTCGTAGTAGGCGGCGGTGGTCGGGTTCACGCCAATACTCAAATCGGGTTTTACGAAAACATTGAAATCGGTGTAAAAGCGTGGCTCGCGCGTCGTGCCGTGAAAATAAGAAAGACCGAGGTCCCATTCGCCAAGACTGTGAGACCAACGCACCGCGAAATCCGTGTGCCACTGCTTTGCGCTCGATTCGTATTGGGCGCTGTCGTGATCGAGTTCGAAGGGTAGCGACAAGCGTCCGCGCGTGCTGCCAAATTGACGTTCGCGAAAATAGGGCAACACAAAAAAGTTTAGATTTCCGTAGGGTGTGATCCAGCCGAGATCGAGCATGGGTTGCCCGAGTTTTTCTTCGCCGTCGGGGCTGTCGGAGAGATCGCTTTGGTTGAGGATATCAACCAGGTGCACGGCTTCCGTAACTCCCCAGAACACTTTGCGGACTCCGGCGCGCAGCTCCCAGCGATCGAAAGCCTTGCGGTATTCGAGTTCGCGCACATCGAAGCGATTTCTTCTCGGGTCGTGTTCATCGAGACGTCCGAAGAGCACGGCAGAAACTCCGGAACGACCGTTGTCCCACTCATGATGATAGGAAGGCTCAAATGAAAGCGACACGTTTTGGTGTTGGTGATCCGAATATTCCGGTTCTGCCGGGAAGTAACGAAGCTCGCCTGCAATTTTGAGCGAGAAATCGTGGGCATAGCTTGGCGTGCTCACGCCAAACAGCGAGCCTACGCATAGCACCGAAGCGGCGAAAACGACGCAAGTGAGCGAGACGCTCGATGCGAGCGAAACGACCGAAACAAAAATGCGTCGACAGGCTCTTCCCGGCATCGCGCCCGATTCACCGCGCGTTTTCGAGGCTGTTGCGATCGAAGTCGCGATCCGTCAGCCCGCTGCGAAATTTGTAGTTTGAAACTTCGAGCAAAGTTTTCTTCTCGGTTTGGTGATTCAGCATCTGCATTCGATGCGGGCGCCAATATTGATCGAGATATTTTTTGTAATCGAGAAAAGTTTGCGTTTTGAGCAGTTGGTTCTTGCGATCGTAGTATTCAACACTCTCCGGGCGATATTCTTGCTGATGAATCCAGGCAACTTGCCGGGTGTAGCCTGAATTTTCGTACGCGGGGTAGCGTTCTACGACAAAACATTTTTGTCCGTTATACACTTCATCGCGTAGGTACTTGTAGGTGTATTTTTCGATGTCCTGCGAGGAGAAATCTTCATACGCGAATTCGCTGCCCATGAACGGGCCCGACTTGTTTTCCGACGAAATGCGCTTGACGCGCTTTAAGGCCGGCAAAAAAACCCATTGCTCGTCGGGAGTCAATGAGTGGCTGAAGGTAAGCAGCGCCGTGCCCTTCACGTCGGCCGGACGATCGAAGATCACGAGCGATTTATCGCCATCGCCGCTTACTTCGAGCGTGCGCATTCGCAAATAGCGGATGCTCTCCTCGCCGTTTTTGTTGAGAAGTTTCATGGTCAACTCGTTGCCTTCGTCTTGAAAGCCCGTGTTACGTCGATCCATTTCCTTGGCGATCGCGAGCCCTTTTTCCTCGGGCGTTTCAGCAAGTGCTTGCACTCCACCGACAGTGAGAGTCAAGAGCAATCCTGTCAAAAATCGTGCGATCCATTTTTGTGTCATTGCGTATCTCCAGGTGAGTCGTGCAGGAATCGCGATGCCAAACAAAGCAACGCGGGCAAAAACAAGAGATCAAAGAATGTTGCAATCAGAATCGTCATGGCTGTCACTTTGCCGAGATCTGCATTGAGACGAAATGAAGAAAATGCCAATACCAAAAATCCAGCAATCAGAATCGCCGACGAAGCAATGATCGCTCTTCCCGAGGAATGCATTGCATAACGAATGGCATCCTCGGTGCTGACGTGATGTTTCTCTTTCGCGCGTACATACTTCAGAAGAAAATGAATCGTTGCATCGACGATGATTCCAAAGGTGATCGAAGAGACGACGGACAAACCGAGTCCGACTTTTCCGACGAAAATTCCCCAAATTCCAAACGCGATGGCCGGTGGCATCAAATTGGGAATCAAGCTCAACAAACCGAGACGAATACTTTTGAAAGTGAAAATCATGCAGAGCGAAACGAGGAAACTCGAGAAAAGAGTCCCAAGCAGCATCGACTTGATGTTTCGTTCCGAGATGTAGGAAAACATCACGGCCGTACCGACGGAGTGCCCAAACATCGATTTGGGTGCATTCTCGCGCAACCAATCTTCGGAACGCTTCGCAAGCGAACGCAATTCTTTGGAACTGATTTCCTGTGTCGTCACCGTGAAACGCGACGATGATTTGTCCACGTTGATTTGATTGTTGATGTCGAGTCCATACGGCAGCGAGAACTCATACAAAAGCAAGTACTGCGCCGCGAGATCGCGCGAATCGGGAATGCGATACCAATCGCGATTGTCGCCGTGCAGGCTGTAGTTGAGACGCTTCATGGTGTCGGTAAACGTGCTGACGTGGATGACTTCGGGTTGTTTGCGATACCAGTTGCCGAAATCTTCGAGCTTGTTCAGATAGGCGGGATCGCTAATGCCGCCGCTTTCTCCCGCACCGAGCGAGTAGTCGATCAAGTAAATCCCGGTGAGATTTTTGAGCATGAAATCCGTATCGCGTCGAAACGGCACGCGTTCGTCGAAGTATTTCACGAATTCATCGTTGAGGTCATTTCGTGGAATGAACGCGGAGAAAAAGACGAATGCGAGAATCGATCCCCAAAAGAGAGGTTTGCGCCATGCGATTACGAAATTCGCAAAGCGATCCATGGCTGCAGTTTCTTTGCTGATGTCCTTCATGGGTTGGATAGGAAGGATGGCGAGAATCGCGGGCAAGAAAACCACGGCGTAAAGCCACGCTGCGAAAATGCCAACCGCTGCAATAAAGCCAAGATCTTGAAATGCGGGCACTTCGCTGAAACGCATGCCAAAGAAACCGAATGCCGTTGTGATCGAAGTGAGAAACATCGCTTTGGAGTTGATGTCGAGACTTTTGCGAATGGCATCGTCTTTGTTCATTCCTTGACGCATCCAGTCGAGAACGGTCGTCAAGAAATGGATGCAATCGGCAACTGCGAGTGTGGTGATGATCGTCGGTGCTTGTGCGGAGGGTCCGGAAAGGATTTGGCCGAAATAACCGTAAATCCCCATCGCAGTGGTGCACGACATGGCGATGATCGACACGGTGAGCAAAGTGCCAAGCCAGGAGCGAAGCGAAACCCAAATGAAGAGCGTGATCATGATGTACATGAGCGGGATTAATCGCGACGCATCTTTCATCGAGGATTCGTAGAAGGCGTAATTCAACATGGTGACACCGGAGATATACACGTCGGTGTCCGGATATTTTGCTTGCATTTTTGTGCGCAGATCGTTTGCGTAATCCGAAATCTTCGTCGATTCCTGTGGATTTTTTCCCGGCATCTGCAACGTGACGTTGATGCCCGTCACTTTGCTGTCGAGTGCGATCAAACGATTTAGGAGCATGGGTTCCGAGAGAGCAGAGGTGCGCCGCTTTTCAATTTCTTCGTCGGAGAGACTCGTGGCATTTTTGATGAGATCGGCGACGAGCAAGTCGTCGCCCTCGGCTTCGGTGTGCTGGAAGTTCGTGATCGAGTCGACACGAATCGAATACGGAATCTGCCAGCTCTCTTGGGTCCAGTCTTCCAGCATGGCAAGATTTTCGCGCGTGAAGATGTCGCCGTTCTTGGGCGCGAGGATGAAAAAGATGTTGTCGTTCTTGGTGTAGATTTTTTCGAGTGCGTCGAAGTCGCGGAGCTGGGGATTGTCCGGACTGAACATGTATCGATAATCATCGACCAAATACAGGCGCGGCAGTCCTGATGCAGCAGCAGCGGTTGCAAGCAAGAAAACGATGACGATTGCAACGCGGTGGCGAAGGACAAAGTCAGGGTAGCCCGTGGAAATTCGTTCGAACCAAGTTTTCCAATTCATCATGATCTGCTCGAAGCCGTTTTGGCCAGTTCAAAGGTTGCGGGTTGAACACTTTTTTGTGTTGGTTGCAAAAGATCCAGCGTGTTGGGAAGGGGTGTGATGCGCAGTGCGGCGCAGAGCGCGCTACACAGTTCCGGGGCATCTCGCCAGAGTTCCTCCGAGGAACGATTTTCTTGAACCCAGAGCGCGACGTAGCGATGGATCGCACCGATCACGATCGCCGATGCGACGGTGGTTGCGATCGGCGGCGCTTCGCCGCGCGCCATTGCGGGTTCGAGATTTTTTTCAAGCTCGTCTTCCAGTGCGGTGCGCACGGCGACAAACCCTTCACCAAAGCGATCGGGATCCCAGTGTGTGGCGAGTGTGACTTCGAGGTAGATGGAGAGAAAACCGCGATGCTCTTCGACGAAAGCGAAGATCTCGCGCAGGATTCGCGGCAAAAGTTCGGCAAACGAAAGTTCTGCCGCATGCACGTTTGCGATTCGCGCTACCAAGAGCGCGCCGGTGGTGTTCAGCACTTTGCAGAGCAAATCCTCTTTGCTTGCGAAGAGGTTGTAGAGATTGCCAGCCGAGTAGCCCGAGCGTGCTGCGATCTCGGCCATCGTCGCGCCCGGATAGCCGCGTTCGCTGAAAACCGCCTCCGCAGCTTCGAGGATGGATTCGCGTCGAGCTTGGCGTGCTCGTTCGCGGGAGGAGAGCGTAGAGATCGACATCTTTTCCTTCCTTGGAAAAAGCTTGCGAGGTGTATCCAATCCTAAATTGAAATTCAGGATTCTGAATGAAGATTCAGGGTGTCCTCTTCGGAAAAGTCTTTGTTTTCCTGAGTGCCGTTTTGGATGAGCAAGTTTCGCAGTGTGAAACAAGGCGAACGCAGGCAAGATGGACTTTCGATTTTTGCAACGCTCGGCTTCGTGCTGCGCAGTCGGTTTGCAAGCAGAGTTTTCAAGCAGAGGTGGAGAGGTCGGGCGCGAGATTCGTGCTCGTGTTGCCCGCAAGTGAGCCCCATTTTTTCACGGTCCAGACAAAAACAAGAAAAGTGGAAGAGAGGGGGAAAATGATTTTTCCGACGGCAAACGATCTTCGAGGTTTGGGGTTCGTTCTTTGGATTTGCCTTGCTACTTCGCTTGCAACGGCCGCATCGCCCGATGCGGCGGCGACCGTGCCCTTTCGCGAAGGCGACGTCATCACCTTCGATCAACTCGACAAACTCAAAGATTTTTTTCCGGTCTCGTTTTGGGACAATCGCCGCTTTTTCTTCTACGAAGGAATGAAGATGGAGATCGGGCCCTTCCAGCGAAACTACGCTCCGGCACCCGAGTATCTTGCGGCAACGAAGCGTTATGCCGACCAAGTGAAGCTCGGCCCGGCCGGGAGCTTGCAAGGCTACGTGGCCGGCATGGCTTTCGATCCCGAGTCGATTGCTTGCAAAAGCGACGATGTCGAAGCGGGGCTCAAGGTTATTTGGAACTACATGACGCAGTGGGAAGGCTCGGGCGCGACGGTGAGTTTTTATTACTCCTACTGGGATCGTGGCGAGCGAATGCCGCTTTATTACGAAGGCGAGTCACGTGGCGTCAAACTCGCAAACCGTGTGGAGAAGCAATATCTCGATGGGCCGTACAAGGGAGATGTGTTTTCCAATGAAAATCGCTTGAGCGCGTTTGGTGTGGAAGTGACAGCACCCTTCGACAATCGCGGTACGTCGGTTTTGAGTTACCGCTACAAAAGTTCGATGAATCCGCCGGGCGAAATCAAAGACGATGATATGTGGGTTTATGTGCCGAGCTTGCGTCGCGTGCGGCGCATCTCGATGGCGCAGCGCACCGACGCAATTTCGGGTACCGATTTTACGCTCGACGACATCAACAGCTTTGGGGGTCTCGTTCCCGAGTACGATTGGAAGTGTCTTGGCGAGAAAGATATCCTCGCGCCCGTCAATACGAAGCGGCTTGGCTATCCCTACAACAAAGATCTCGACTTTGGTCCCTACGGCCTTTCCTTTGCGAACGATCGCTGGGAATTGCGTCGTGCCGTCGGTGTGCGTTTTTATCCCAAGCGCGCAGATCACCCTTATCACCACAAAGACATTTATCTCGACAAGCAAACGCTCAAGTCACTGTATTCGTTTGCATACGATCGCAAGAACGAACTCTGGAAGATCATGATGCACAACGGGCGCTGGAGCGAAGACGATGCGAATTATTACCCGGGCTGGGAAGGCGTGGCGGTACCGCGTGATCTCACCGCCGTGGCCGATGTGATCGTGAACGTGCAAACCGGTACAGGCAATCGCATCGAGTTTTACGATCACAATGGCGTACCGATGAGCAACAAGGCGCAGATCCGGCGCTATATCGATGTGGGGCGCTTGACGAAGGGTCACTAAAGAACCTCGGATCCCTTGCGTTTCGCCAATGCCAGTCGATTTTTCACCGACGGAAATTACCAATCTTGGTTTGCGAAAGCGCCTTTCCAGCGGAAGGGTCCGAAGCTCTTGAAAGGCAACGCAGTCGATCTTGCGTTGCGCCTTGTCGATCACGTAACAGTTGTTACGATCTAGGAACAGTTGTTATGAAGTAACTTCGTTTCGACAGGGATTTTAAAATTCATGGATCGTCTACGCGACTTCGGTTTTCTGCTCAAAGAAGTCAGCCGCCTTTATTCTTTGCGCTTCGAGCGCTCGGCGGCGGAGATGTCGCTTACGCTGCCCTTGTGCAAAGTGCTGGCTTACCTCGAACGCAACGAGGGAATCCATCAGTCGCGCCTTGCCGAGTTGACCAGCATCGAGCCGATGACCATGGTGCGTTTGATCAATCGCATGGAGGAAGATGGTCTTGTGGAGCGTCGCGCGGATCCCGCCGATCGTCGCGTGTGCAGCCTCTATCTCACTGCGAAGGCAACACCGACGGTCAAAAAGATTTGGCGTCTCGGTGACGAGGTGCGTTCGGAGATTTTCCGAGGCATTCGCAAAGCGGAACGCGAGGCGTTTCTCGATGTTCTCGATCGTCTGCGCCAGAACCTACGTCAATCCGAAGTTCTTGCTGCTTTGTCCGTGGCCGATGCGAAGGCGACTCGAAAACCCAAGCAGAGTTCCAAGCGCAAACGCACTTCACGCAAGTCTGCGAATCGATGATCTCCGATGGAAGAGTCTCAACACAAAAATGCGACACCCAAGGACTGGCGCGAGCGCATGCGTCGACCGCTGTTGTTGCTTGCTCCTCTCGTCGTCGTGGTGGGCGGCCTTTTCTTCTATTTCGGCGGAGGGCGCTACGAAACGACGGATAACGCTTATGTGCAAACGGCGCGCGTTGCCATTAGCGCCGATGTTTCGGGTCGTGTCGTAGAGATTGCAATACGCGACAACCAAGTGGTACATCGCGGAGATCTCCTCTTTCGTCTCAATGACGTGCCTTATCGTGTCGTTGTGGAAGAAGCGGGCGCACGATTGGCCAATGCACGCCTTCAGGTGGAGACGCTCAAAGCAAACTACCGTCAGCACCGTGCCGATTGGAAAGGCGCAGAAGACACATTGAAGTTTCGGCAAGGTGAATACGATCGTCAAATTCGCTTGCTTGATGCAGGGATCGCGACTCCGGCGCAAGTCGATCAAGCGATGCATGCGCTCGACGAAGCGCGCGCTCAGCTCGCGGGAATCAAGCAGCAGATCGATGCCGTCGTAGCAAGCCTTGCAGAAAACCCCGATATCGCGCCGGAGGATCATCCGGAAGTGCGTCAGGCTCAGGCGCTCTTCGAGCGGGCCGAGCTCGATCTTTCCTACACCGTAATTCGAGCACCGTCGGACGGAATCGTTACGCGCGTCGAAGCATTGCAAGTTGGAAGTTACGTCAAAGCATCCGTCCCCGTTTTCGCACTCGTCTCGGATCATGACGTCTGGATCGAAGCGAACTTCAAGGAAAATCAACTTGCACAAATGCGTCCCGGACAAACGGTCGAGATCGAGATCGATCGCTATCGAGGAAAAACTTTTTTAGGAAAGGTTGCGAGTGTGAGTCCAGGAACCGGAGCACAGTTTTCTGTGTTACCGCCCGAGAATGCCACCGGAAATTGGGTCAAGGTGGTGCAGCGTTTGCCCGTGCGTATTGAATTGGATCGCATTGATCCCGCCTATCCGCTGCAGGGAGGATTGAGCGCTTATGTGAGCGTCGATACGCGTTCGGCGAGTCGCTCCGCTTTGGTACCCGACGAAAACGCAGTGAGTGCTTCGGGGAATGCCAGGTGATCGCCACGGCAGCACCACGACGCTTGTTCATCACTATCTCGGTGATGCTTGCTTCGGTGATGCAATCGCTCGACAACACGATCGCCAACGTGTCGCTACCACACATTCAAGGTTCGCTCTCGGCAACGCAGGATCAGATCGCTTGGGTTCTGACTTCCTACATTCTCGCGGCAGCCATCATGACACCGCTCAGTGGATGGCTTGCCGGTTACATCGGTAGGCGCAAGGTTTTTCTGCTTTCGATCGCCGGCTTTACCGTTGCTTCGGTTCTTTGCGGTCTCGCTCAATCTCTTCCC
>JADFDR010000199.1 GCA_018262735.1 Geobacter sp. | reverse complement strand
CTTCGAAAACTTCAAGGATTGCTTGCTGTGCAGCAATGTCGTGAGAGGGAGACTCGATGCGCACCAAGCGTTCAAGCAAATCGAAAAAATCGGAACGATGCGCTTGTAGCCATTGCACAATGTCCTGCGCAGTACTCGGGGAAGCTGCTCGATCATCACAAAGTTGTGTCACGTCATCCATCCTTCCAGACCGTATGAGATCTTGCGCTTCCGAAGTGCGTCTCGATCATGCCGAACTGCTGTCTTTTGCTTCGGCTCGATTGTCTGCGTCGAGCGCCTACGAGGTGTGACAACTCGCCTTACCGCGCTTTTCGAGATATTGCTGATGGTATTCCTCCGCACGATAGAAAGGTTGCGCCGCGCGAATTTCGGTCACGATGGAATCTCGGAAACGTCCTTCGCGCTCAAGCGCCACCTTCGACGCGCGTGCCGAAGCCTCTTGTTCCGCATCGTGAAAGAAAATCACCGATCGATACTGCGTTCCCCAATCGGGGCCTTGACGGTTGCGCGTCGTCGGATCATGGCCTTCCCAAAAATGTTCGAGCAACGTTTCGTAACAAATATGTGTAGGATCGAAATCTACCTCAACGACCTCGACATGCCCCGTGGTCCCGCTGCAAACTTGCCGATAGGTTGGATTTGCGGTCGTTCCGCCGGAGTAACCCACCGACGTACGCACGACACCCGGCAAACGCTGAAAGCGCGCTTCTACTCCCCAAAAACAACCTGCACCAAAAGTCGCTTTCTTGATACTTTCCATCCCACCTCCATGCTGCAATCGGCCTCATTCACCGACGAGTTGAAATCTTTGCGAAAAAGATCCAAATTGCATCTGTTCTCAAAGTTACGCAATTCAGTCACTGCGAACCGACGAACACAAGAGGTGCTTATGCAAACCCGACCCAAAGTTCTACTCCTCGACGATGGAGATCTCACCGACGTACTCGTTGCGCTTGGAGAACTCGGTGAGAACTGTGTGCGCCTACCCTGGCACCAATACGATGCGACGCGTCACTTCCCGACGAAACTTTTGGTGCTCACCGCACGGTACGCGCGACTTCCGATCAAGCCGCCGCAGAGCGTGCAAGTCTTGCAACCGATTCAAATCGTCTTCATGGATTACTACTCGCAAAATGCGCAACAACGCTTGCTGGATAGCGGTGCAGATTTTCTCGTGCGACGCCCGATTTCGGCGAAGCGATTGCATGAAACTTTGAAACGCGCACTCGCCGGACATTCGGAACGACGCAGAGCACTACGCACACCGATGCAAAAGGAAATTCGCGTCCGCGACGGGATCCGTTATCGATCTGCACTGCTTGCCGATCTTTCGCTCACAGGCTGTCAACTCGTTACATCGCTGCCATTTCAGGAAGGTGCCACCCTTCAAGTGCAACTCGCCGCTGTCTTGCCGCACCTCAAGAGCTTGTGCGTGACTGGCAAAGTCGTGCGTTCGTACCGACGGAGCGAATCTCGTTTCGGCGAGATCACCGCTTCGGGCATACGCTTTGAACCCGTGGGCAGCGAAACGCAACAACAGCTCGAAACGGCACTCATGTTTCGCGCAATCCATGCGGCTTCACCGGCGTAGCCTTTCCTTGCAGCGCAACGCGTAGCTGCACTCCGCCCTGCAACCGCGGCACGATGCACTGGATCGCGGCTGCACGCATGCGATTTCCTGCTTGCACTTTGCATTCAAATCGAAAACGCTGCGCAAATGACGTCAAACCCATCGCAGGAGCTTTCTCACGCCGCGCAAGCGCTTGCCTTCTACCCCGATTGCGCGGGCGCCACCCTCGAACCTCTCGTGGGTGGATTGATCAATCGTAGTTTCGCGGTGCATGCCCCAAGCGGTGAGTTTGTGTTGCAGCGCGTTCATCCTCTCTTTGCTCCCGAAATCCACAGCAATATTCGTGTCGTCACGGAAACACTGATTCGTGTCGGCATCGGAACACCGTGCCTCGTGCCGACGCGCGAACAGGAGAACTTCGTAGACATTCCTGCATGTGGACGTTGGCGTCTGATGACGCGCGTTCCGGGTCTGAGTTTTTCTACGGTCGCTACTCCGACGCAAGCCTACGCGGCAGGTGCATTCGTTGCGCAATTTCACGGGGCCCTCACGAATTTGTCTTCGCCGCTACAACCGCTTGGCTTCACTGTGCACGATCCGCAACAACATCTCGCGAGCTTGCGCAACACTTTGCAAACACACTCCGCACATCGCTTGCATCCACCCGTGCTCGATCTTGCTAAAAAAATCTTTGCCGCTGCTACAAGCTGGCAAAACTTCGATGCACTACCACGACGCGTCGTACATGGCGATCTCAAGTTTAACAATTTTGTGTTTCACGGTTCGGTGTCGCCGCTCTGCGAACGCATCGCTGCACTCGTCGATCTCGATACTCTCAGCGAACTTCCGTTATGGATGGAGCTTGGCGACGCGTGGCGCTCGTGGTGCAATCCGCAAGGAGAAGACACGCTCGCAACGCAATTCGATCTTGCTCTTTTTCGGGCTTCCGCGCAGGGCTACCTCGAAAATCTCAGTTTCAAAATTTCGCAGGAAGAATGCATCTCGCTCGCACACGGCGTCGATCGCATGAGTCTTGAGCTTGCGACTCGCTTCGCCATCGACGCTTTGCAGGAAAATTATTTCGGATGGGACCCCGCGCGCTTTGCCACGCGTGGCGAACACAACCTCCTTCGCGCCATGGGCCAGTGGAATCTGCACGAACAAGCGCGCGCTTGCCGTGAAGATCGCTTGCAGTTTTTGCTCGCAACGTGCGAGAGTCGTCCGGCAAGATAGATGCAATCGCGCGACGTTTCTTGTGCAAGAGATTTGAATCCATTCTGCTGCATCCATCCGGGTTGATTTTTCACCGAGAGAAGGCGTCCACCTGGATTTGTGAAACGGCTCCCAAGCGGGATGAATCCAAGCTTCCGCACCAGTGTGTGCAAGATGCATGGGCACGCGCGAAAACTTTCGATCGAAGCATCACTCTTTTTTCT
>JADFDR010000198.1 GCA_018262735.1 Geobacter sp. | reverse complement strand
CACCGCTTGCTTGCCTCGACGGAAAAGTTGCGTGAAGCACGCGTGATCATCGCAGTTGCAGGAATGGAGGGTGCGCTGGCTTCGGTCGTGGGCGGTGTCGTAGAGAAACCTGTGATCGCTGTGCCGACGAGCGTGGGATACGGTGCATCGTTTGGCGGATTGTCGGCGCTGCTGACCATGCTGAATAGCTGCGCTCCAAACGTCACCGTCGTGAATATCGACAATGGATATGGAGCTGCTCATGTCGCGACGCTCATCAACCGTTTCTAAGTCCTCTTCGCGGAAAACTCCGAAAAGTGTTGGTCGGCATTTGCATCTCGATGCCTTTTCCGGAATTGCAGGCAATATGTTTTTAGGTGCTTTGTTCGACTTGGGGCTTTCTCCGCGCGCGCTTGAGGCAGAACTTGCGGGTTTGAATCTCGAATATCGTTTGCGCACTACGACGGTACGGCGCGGCGCGATTGCAGCTCGCTATGTGCAAGTTTGTGTTCCGAAATCCAATCCGAAAAGAGACACAAAAAAGAGACGCTCGCATTCGCACTCAAACTCGCACTCCGCCGATTTGCATGCTGCGCATGCTCATTTTGGTGCGCCGCATTTGTCCGCTGCGCATTCGTACTCGAAATCTTCCGGCTCGGGTCGCTTGTATCGCGAGATACGCACGCTGCTCGTGCGTGCTGCACTCGACGATTCGATTCGTCGCCGCGCACTTGCGATTTTCGAGCTTCTCGCGAATGCCGAGGCCAAGGTGCATGGCGTGAAGCCCGAAGCCGTACACTTTCATGAGGTAGGCGCTGTGGATGCGATCGTCGATATTGTTGCTGCCGCTGCAGGTTTGGAGCTGCTCGGCGTGAAGCGTGTGACTTGCTCCCCCGTTGCACTCGGTCACGGGACGGTGCACACCGAACATGGGCTTTTGCCGCTTCCGGCACCCGCGACACTCGAGTTGTTGCGAGGGGTTCCGACGGTGCCGGCGCAGGTGGCCTGGGAAACCGTCACGCCGACGGGAGCTGCAATTTTACGTTGTGTGGTCGATGAATTTTTGCCGTTACCTGCGATGACTCTCGAAAGTGTCGGGTACGGTGCAGGAGACGACCGCGCAGGCTCGATGCCCAATGTGTTGCGTGCGATGCTTGGTTCTCCGACGCATTTTGTGCACGATCGCATCGTTTGTCTCGAAACGAATCTCGACGATTTGATCCCCGAGCACTTTGATTATCTGATGGAGCGCTTGTTGGAAAACGGAGCGCTCGATGTTTCGGTGCAAGCATTGCAGATGAAAAAGAATCGCCCCGGGTTTCTGGTGCGTATCTTGGCGCAACCCAAAGATCGCGCAGTGCTTGCGCAAATTTTGTTCGCAGAGAGTACGGCGCTTGGAGTGCGTTATCTCGAAATGGACCGTTTGCTCTTGCAACGGGAAGTCGTTGCGCTGACTACGCCGTACGGGAAAATTCGCGTGAAGAAAATCATGACTCAAAATGGTGTCGAATGTTCTGCGGAATACGAAGATTGCAAACGCGCTGCGCGTGCATTCAAACTGCCGCTGCGACAACTCGTGCGTGAGGTGGAATCGATGGCCTACGAGGAGCTGGCTTGACGCAGCCCACGCTACAGAATTCGGGGGCGTTCGAAATTCATAACTCCGGCACAGCGGTTGCGCTTTGCCTGCACGGCCTGACGAGTACGCCGAACGAAGTGCGTAAGATCGGCGAAGCTTTGCTGGAACGCGGTATTGCCGCAGTTGCGCCCTTGCTGGCTGGACACGGCACTTCGCCGTCTGATCTGGAGCATGTGCGCTATCGCGACTGGATCGCCGAAACCGAAGCGCATTTCACGCGTTTGCAGGCACGTTACAAATCGGTTTTCGTGGTGGGGTCGTCGCTCGGTGGGCTTTTGGGGCTTCATCTGGCTACGATGCATCCCGTTGCAGCGCTCGCGGTCGTGGCAACACCGCTCCGTGTTGAAGGACGTTTGGCGCCTTTCGTGCCGATTTTGAAATATTTCGTTCGCAACTACGTGAAGAAGAACGGTGCGGATATTCGCGACGAGCAGGCAGCGCGCACGCATCTCAATTATCCCGTGATTCCCGTGCGAGCGATTCACGAGCTGCAGCGCCTGCAATGCTGTGTGCGCCGACGGTTGCATCGCGTGCACGCACCGATTCTCGTGGCGCACGGTGCTCTCGATCGTGTCGCAAATCCGCAGAATGCAAACGAGATTTTGGCGAAGGTTGCGTCCGAAGATCGTGAACATTTTCTGCTGGCTTCTTCGGGGCATGTGGCGACGGTGGATGTGGACAGCGGCGTACTTGCGCAGGCCATTGCGGATTTTTTTGTGAGCCGAAAGGCCCGAAATCGTTCGCGATCCTGAGCTTTCTCCGCGATTTCTGTGGCTCAAATGAGTTTTCCTGCGTTGACAGCCCTTGAGGTGCTGCTTAGGATCAAAACCGCTTGGCCAGGACTGGCAATGCAATCGAAAGCGAGAGTCGTCAAACTTCGACTTAGAACTCTAGGAGGATGGAATGGGTGAACTACCCAATGCGGTGATCAAGCGATTGGTTTCGAAACATGCTGGCGGATTGCGTGTCTCCGCTACGGCGCTCGAGAAGGCCGTTGAGGCGGCGGAAAGTTATATCGCCCGTTTGGCGCAAGAAGCACAGAAGGCTGCAGAAGCAGACAAGCGCAAGACCGTTATGGACAGCGACATTGCGAAGGCGCGCTCGACGGTCGGCTAAGGCTCGTTTCGAGGCGAGCAAAGAGCATTTTGTTTTCGTCATCGTTGCAAGTAAAACGCCCTTCGCAGATCCTGCGAAGGGCGTTTCCTTTTCACGAACTTGTCGCTTTATGCATTGCCTGAGCGAGACTTACATCATTCCGCCCATACCGCCGCCCGGCGGCATGCCGTGGCCTGCGGACGCTTTGTCATCCGGCTTGTCGGCAATCATCGCCTCGGTGGTGAGGATCATGCCCGCCACACTCGCGGCGTTTTGCAACGCCGAGCGCGTGACTTTCGTCGGATC
>JADFDR010000197.1 GCA_018262735.1 Geobacter sp. | reverse complement strand
CCGTCGCCAAGCTCGACCGTCGGTGGAGCTTCGTGGCGGCAGCGCTCCTGCACGAGCGGGCAACGCGTGTGGAAACGACAGCCCGCCGGCGGGTTTGCGGGGGAAGGCACGTCGCCCGCAGCGCGCGCCTCCGGCAGACGACGATCCGGATCAAGACTCGGAATGGCCGAAAGTAACATTTGTGTGTAGGGGTGACGCGGCGCTTCGAAAATTCGCGCGACGCTGCCCTCTTCCACAATTTCTCCGAGATACATCACGGCGACGCGATCTGCGAGATAGCGCACAACGCCAAGATCGTGCGTGATGAAAAGATAAGTAAGACCAAACGTCTCTTGCAGCTCGCGCAGCAAATTCAAGACTTGCGCTTGAATCGAAACATCGAGTGCAGAAACCGATTCGTCGCAAACGAGAAAACGCGGCTCAACGGCAAGTGCGCGCGCAATGCAGATGCGTTGCCGTTGTCCGCCAGAAAACTCATGCGGATAGCGCCACATCTGGCGCGGATCAAGTTTGACTTTTTCGAGTAGCTCCGCAACGCGTTCGGTGCGCTCCGCATCGCTCCGACCGATCGCAAACGAATGCAAACCTTCTGCGACGATATCGCGCACAAGCATTCGCGGATCAAGAGAAGCCATCGGATCCTGAAAAATGATTTGCATTTCCCGTCGCATCGCACGCATGGCGCGATCGGACAACGCGAGCAAATTTTTTCCGTCGAAAATCACTTGCCCGGAACGTGCGGCTTCGAGCCGCAGGATCGTCCTTCCGACGGTCGTCTTGCCACACCCCGATTCACCGACGAGTGCGAGGGTTTGTCCACGTACGATTTCGAGATCGACTCCATCGACGGCGCGTACATGACCGACTGTTTTACGCAACACACCTTTGCGTATCGGAAACCAAGTACGCAGATCCGCGACGCGCAGCAATACGTCTTGTGTACTCATGGTCGACCCTGTTCATCACGCGCGAAAGAAGTCGCTTGCGCGCTTGCGGTTGCGCAGCGCTTCTCTTCATCGCGCGCAACCGCATGACACGCAACCGTGTGCCCGGGATGGATCTCCCGACTCTCTGGCACCTGCTTCGTGCAGGGTTCAAACACCTGCGTGCAGCGTGTCGAGAATCGACAGCCTGCGGGCCAATCGTGCGGCGACGGCACGACGCCGGAAATCTCTTCGAGTCGCGCACGATGTGTCGCGAGTGCCGGAATCGAGCGCAACAATCCTTGTGTGTAGGGATGGCGCGCCGCAGTCAGAAGCGTGCGCCGATCTGCTTCTTCGACGATTTTCCCCGCGTACATCACCGCAACACGGTCGGCGAGTTGATTCACAACACCCAGATCGTGCGTAATCAAAAGAATTGCCGTCCCAAGCTCTCGCTGCAGACCCCGCATCACGTCGAGAATCTGCGCTTGCACGGTGACATCGAGGGCTGTCGTCGGTTCGTCGGCAATCAGCACTTTCGGACGCATCGCAATGGCCATGGCAATCATCACGCGCTGTTTGAGACCCCCCGAAAGCTGATGCGGATAAGCCTGAAAGCGCGCACGCGGATCGGGGATCCCCACTTGCTCCAAGAGCGCCTCGGTGCGTCGGCGCGCCGCATCGGCGGAGAGCCGTTCGTGCAAGCGAATCGCTTCGACGACCTGCACTCCGACGGTCTGCACGGGATTGAGGCTCGTCATGGGCTCTTGAAAAATCATCCCCAGCGCGGCCCCGCGCAACTTGCGCATTTCCGGAATCGAGCGCGCAAGCAAATCTTCACCGGCGAGACGAATTTGGCTACCGGCTTCGATGCGCCCAGGCTTCGGCACAAGACGCAGAATCGAAAGCGCCGAAATCGATTTACCGCAACCCGATTCACCGACGAGCGCAAGCACTTCGCCGCTATGCAATGCAAATGAAATTCCATCGACAGCCGACACTCTTTCGTGTCTGGAAGGAAACGTCGTCACAAGATTCTGCACTTCAAGAACAGGCATGCGACTCATTCGCGTTCTCGCAAAGTGCGCGGATCCAAAATGTCGCGCACGCTATCGCCGATCAAATTCACGGCGAGAATCAAACCCAACAGCGCCGTCGAAGCGGCGAGCAAATTCCACCAAATCGCGGGATCACGCGAGAGTTCGTCACGCGCTTGATCGATCATCTGCCCCCAACTGCCTTGGATGCCGATACCGAGATAAGAAAGAACGGTTTCTGCAAGCACCAGACCGCTAAAATGCAGCACGAAAGTAATGACGATCAGATGCGAAAGATTCGGCAAGATGTGGCGCACGAGGATGCGGGAATTCGAAACACCGAGCGCACGCGCGGCTTCGATGTAATCGAGCTCCCGCAATTTGAGCGTTTCTGCACGCGTCAAACGACAGAAGCCTACCCAACTCGTCACGCCAAGGGCTACACAAACTTGGATCGGACCTCGACCGAGCACCAGAATCAACGCAATCAAAAGCAAAAGATCGGGAATCGAGGCGAGCACAGACATCAAAAAGAAAACGACATCGTCGATGCGACCACCGAAATAACCTGCGGAAACTCCAAAAAGGAGTGCAAGCGGAATCACGATCAACGTGGTCAATCCGCCAAGCAAGAGTGCGGTACGTGCCCCTTTGAGTGCGAGATAGAACACGTCGCGGCCAAGTACGTCCGTGCCAAGCCAGTGCTTGCCGGGATGCACCAACGGCGCTCCGCCATAGAATTCGGTGCGAGCCAAAGGCGCCGAATAGCTTTTTTCCGTGAAACTTTCTGCTGCGAAAATTCGATCCAGAACACTCCTCGGTTTCGATGCGGCAACCAAATCACCACCGGAGGCTACGTCGCGCGGACTGACCCAAGCAATCGAGTCGAGCATTCCGATCGCAAGATACACAGCGACGACGCCGATTGCGATCGGGCGACGCTTCCAAAGCATTCGCACCGCTTCACGCCAAAGCCGATTGCGCCGGATCGCCAATGCCGCCACAACGAGCAGCACAAACAAAAGACAAACGACGACGTTGGATCCAATGTGCGACATCTTCACTCGAGCCTC
>JADFDR010000196.1 GCA_018262735.1 Geobacter sp. | reverse complement strand
TGAGATTGCGTTGCTCTACTTTGTCGGAACGACGCTCTTGAACTCGCGACTCGCGTCGAAAGCGTGGGCGTGGGTGGGGCTCGTGTTGATGGTAGTCGGCGGAATCATGACGGACGTTGCGATTTTCCAAGAGAAGAGCGACGTGTTGATGACGTCCTATGTGCCACTCAAAGCGCAGCCGCATTTCTACCTGGGCATCATCCTGGTGGCGGTGGGTTCGTTGGTCGGAGTGATCAACTTCTTTGGCACGATCTACATTGCGAAGCGCGATAACACTTATCGCGGTTCGGTGCCGCTCGTGGTGTTCGGTGCGATTGCGGCCGCCATCATTGCAGTGTTGACGATCTTGCACGGTGCGATTGCGATCATTCCGGCGTTTTTCTGGTCGATGGGCGTACTCGTCAAGAGCGTCGATCCGGCGTGGTATCGCATCATGTGGTGGGGTCTCGGTCACCAATCGCAACAGATCAACGTGTGCGCGATGGTGTCGGTGTGGTATTTCATCGGCGCAATTACCGTCGGTGCGAAACCGCTCAACCAAGCCGTCTGTCGTGGCGCGTTCCTGCTCTACATTCTGTTCATCAACGTGGCATCCGCGCATCACTTGCTCGTGGATCCCGGCGTCGGTGCAGCGTGGAAGATCTGGAACACGTCGTACGCGATGTATCTCGCGGTGCTCGCTTCGATGATCCACGGCTTCACGGTTCCTGCATCGGTCGAGGCAGGGCTTCGCCGAAAGGGCTACACGCGTGGTCTCTTTGGCTGGCTGTTCGCAGCTCCATGGAGAAACCCAGCGTTCTCGGGTTTCTTCTTGTCGCTCGTGATCTTCGGCTTCGGTGGTGGTATCACCGGCGTCGTGCTCGGCACGCAGCAGATCAACATCATGGCCCACAACACACTCCGCATCCCGGGACACTTCCATGTGACGGTGGTGGGAGGAACGACGCTTGCCTTCATGGCCGTCACGTATTACGTGGTTCCGCTCATTTTCCAAAAGGAATATTACGCGAAAGCGCTTTGCCGTTTGCAGCCGTACATCTTCGGCGGTGGCATCACGCTCTTTGCACTCGGAATGTCGTTTGCCGGTTCGTATGGTGTGCCGCGCCGACACTGGGATGTGGAGTTCACGAATGCTCCCTTTGCGCCGGCGTTTGACTCCGGTGCCCACGTGATGCTCGGCTTGATGGGTGTGGGAGGCGTGATCGCATTCACGGGCCTCTTGCTCTTCATCCTGCTCACAGTGGCGGCGGTGTTCTTTGGCAAATCCAATGCCGGGAAAGCCATGGAACCTTGGCACGAGGATCGCGTCGTTCCGGGCGGACAAACCCAAGGCGAGATCAAGACGCCGGGCACCGTGGTGCTCGCACTCGTGTTCTTCCTCTGTTTCGTGATTTATTACTTCGCGAACTGGAAGTGGCTCGCCGACGTTTGGCACGTGCGATAGGCGTGATTCGCAAGCAACACGGAAAGGTGTAATTCATGCAATGGAGTGAGTTCGGTGCGGGAATCGAAGACAAGGTGAGTCGCTTCTTTGAAGAGGGTCGATTTGCCGCATTCTCCATCAGCTTGCTCATGACCTACGATCTCCTCCTGGCGGGGCTTTTGCTTACGCCAGGAGGAGACACAGGCGTTGGCGCACTTGCCAACGAATTGCGAGTTTGGTGTTTCGGCTACAACCCGGCGACCGGGCGTCTCGAAATTGCGTATGTGATCGCGATGCTCACGCCGCCGGTTTTTCTAAGTGCATTCTTGGGATTTTTTTGGTGGGACGGGCTGAGCAAGCTTCTTGCGCAGCCGCGCGTGTTCGTGCGCTACATGATGTCGGCACTTTTCTGTGTCCTTCTTGCAGGCGTTTCGTTTGCCATGATGGCAAAGCCCGGAGTGGAGGGTGATTTGCCATTTCCGGACAAAGCGTTGCGCACGTCGATCATGCCGCCGCATCTCGCACTGATCAATCAAAAGGAGCAAGCGGTCCATCTCGATGATCTTCGGGGGAAAGTCATCGTACTCACAGGTGTGTATGCTTCGTGTGGTCACACTTGTCCGCTGATTCTCACGCAAGCCAAAAATGCAATTGCCAAGCTCTCCGACGCAGAGCGAGCGGATTTGCGTGTCATTGCGGTAACGCTTGACGCCGAAAACGATTCGCCGGGCGTGCTCAGCACGCTCGCAGAAGGGCAGGGACTCGAAACTCCACTTTACAACTTGGTGACGGGTGAAGTGGCAGAGGTCGAGAGAACGCTCGATGCGATTGGCATCGCACGCGAGCGCGATCCCGAAACGGGCGTCATCAATCACGCAAGTCAATTCATCCTCATCGATCGTGCTGGGAAAGTTGCATATCGCTTGGGCCTTGGTCCGCGCCAAGAACGCTGGCTTGAATCGGCGCTGAAAGTTTTGCTCGCGGAGAAGAAAGCTACGGACGAATCATGACACAAAGTAATGTTCCAGAGTCCCCCCATTCTGGCGAAGAGGTTTCTACATCGTCGGTGACGCTCGACTTCATTGCCAAGGCAGCAGGCGCGGGCGCTTCGCATACTCCGCTGACCAACGACGAAGGCCACATCGAGACCGAGCCGCCGGTACGCGGAGATGCGGCGTTTCGTTTTTTCGAGCGTAGTTTCTTGGCGTTCGATCGCTTCCTTGGCCGTGCACTTCCCAAGGAGTTGAATCCTTTTTTGAATACCGGTGCAATTGCCGTGGTGTCTTTTTTTATCGCGGCCGTGACGGGCGTGATTTTGTTGCTTTGGTACTCGCCAAGCGTTGTGCATGCATATTCGTCGGTCGCAGCAATGGGCGACTCGCCTTGGACGGCGGGTCTCATGCGTTCGCTCCACCGTTACAGTTCCGATCTCTGCATGTTCTTTGCGTTGGTGCATGCGGCGCGACTTTTCTTCGAGCGCCGTTTCGTCGGTTCGCGCTGGCTTGCATGGGTGACCGGCATGCTCATGCTCGGTTTGCTTTGGTTCATTGGTTGGTCGGGATACTGGCTCGTTTGGGACGAACGCGCACAACACATTGCTGTGGGGACAGCGCGTGCGCTCGACGTGTTACCCATCT
>JADFDR010000195.1 GCA_018262735.1 Geobacter sp. | reverse complement strand
TGTCTTCGACGAGCAAAACGTGCTCAATACCGCGCATTTTGTCCTCCCTTTCTTCGATCCCTCAGGAAGCCTATGGCCCCTTCCGCTCGTGCACACTGACTGCTTTTCACCGACGGAAACGCTCGACCATGACTTGCAAAACACAAAAAATAAAACGGACCTGGAACCCTTAGCTCTTGCGCACCAAAAGCGGTGCCGGCAGCGCAAAGAAAAAAGTCGCGCCTTGGCCCGGCGTCGATTCGGCCCAAATGTTTCCGCCGTGTCGCTCGACGATTTTCTTTGCCACCGCAAGCCCAATGCCGCTGCCCGCGTTTTCATCGCGGCGATTGAGGCGCTGGAAAACCTGAAAAATTCGCTCGCTGTGCTGCGGATCAAAACCAATGCCATTGTCGTGCACCGCAAACACCCACTTGTTGCTTTTCTTCTCGGCACTCACGTGAATGATTGGCTTTGCATCGCTGCGATATTTGATCGAATTCTCGATCAGATTTTGCATGACCTGCGAAAACTGCGTGGGATCTCCCATCACCGACGGAAGATTGCCCTTCGTCACACCGGCATCGGTTTCCTCGATCAATTTCGCAAGCCCATGCACGGAGTGCTCGAAGACCTCGTTCATATCGACGAGTTCGACTGCCGCGCCATCGCGACCTGCTCGCGAATAACTGAGCAAATCTTTGATCAAGCTTTGCATGCGACGCGCGCCGTTCGATGCGTACTCGATGAAACGGCGCGAATCGGCATCGAGCGAATCGCCGCATCGCTTCTCGAGAAGCTGAATGTAGCTTGCCACCATGCGCAACGGTTCTTGCAAATCGTGCGAGGCAACATACGCAAATTGTTGTAGCTCTTCGTTTGCCTTCTCGAGTTGATCCACGTGATCGCTGATGTTTTTGTTCAGGAGCAACAGCTCTTGCTCGGCATGTTTTCGCGCCGTGATGTCTTCGATCGCAAGCAGCATCCGTGGCTGTTCACTCGCGATGTCGCGAATGCGTCGGCCTTCCACGCAAAAAATGCGCGGTCGCATTTCCGGAAACACATAGTCAATCTCGACGTCATAAAACGCCGTGCCCTTGCGAAACAACTGTTCAATAAGTACCTGCAACTGCGGCACGTCCCACTGTCCGCCCCCAAGCTCGAAGAGCGGTTTGCCCAAAGTTTCGTCGGAGGTCGTGCGAAGCAAACCGTAAAACGCGGGATTCGCATACTGCACACAGCGATCGGCATTCAAAATCAAAATCGGATTGCGTGCACTCTCGATGATCGAGACCGCGCAGCGCGAAAGCAGTGCCTGCGCAGCTTCGGGCGGTATCGCCGAGGCAGCACTCTTGGCTTGCATTCCATCTGTCACATTTTTGCGTATCATCACGTCTTCCTCGACCTCGCTCTCCCTTGCAACATTCCCACGTCACTCCAACATCCAGCCCAACATCTCGTCTCCATCGCAAGACAACGGAAAGATTCCAGACGAACACACCACACACGCACAGCGCAAACGAAATACTCCGCGTATTCAAGCACAAGCACGCCCTGCCCATCCAACGCAGCAACCCTCGCCTTGCGGGCGCGGAGACCCCCGCAACCCGTCCAAGGGGCAAGCGCGAAGTTCAATCAAAATCAAGAAGGAAGGAAAGGCTCTTTGCAAATTGCACGCAGATTTCAGCGCAACTCCCTATTTTTTCAAGTAGTTCGCTCACATTTTTCAATATCCGAAACCATGAAGCGGATGTCCGCCATGACAAGAATCGCCTCGCTGGTGCAGGGACTGCCACCGAAACACCACCACGCACGAACGAGATTTCTTGCTTTCGCGATTCCTCTTCTACGAAGATGTGCGGGCGCGAACAGAACCGAACGATGCAACGCATCCTCCCACGCGCAAGCACGGACGGAATCGCACTTCGAGACTAAAGCGCAAGGCAACGAGCGGCCGAAGAAGCTGCACGGATATTGGCCGCAACAATCGCACCAAAGAATCCAAAATGAGGAATGCAGCGTTGTCGCTTCCGGACTCTCGGGAAATCACGATTCTTTTTGCCGACGACAGCGGGGGCGATCAAATCCTCGTGCAACACGCCCTGCGCGAACTGCCCTGGGAAATCAACTTGATCTGCGTTTCGAGTGGCGTCGGCGCAATGGATTATTTGTGTCATCGCGGCGAATTTGCGCATCTTGAATCCACGACTCGCCCCGACTTGGTTCTACTCGACCTGCGAATGCCCGAAAAGAACGGCGTCGAAACATTGATGGAAATACGCGCGCATCCGCGCCTTGCGAACTTGCCGCTCTGCGTTCTCACCGGCGTAAAACCGGCGGGCCCTTTGATCGATTTTCTCGGCGACACGCCCTACGCACCCAAGCCGCGCGACTTTCACGAACTCGTGGAATTCCTACGCGAAATCATCACACCCATTGCCATTGCGGCGAAACGGGATTGCGAGCAAACCCAAGATCCAAATCCGACAGCGCCGTCCGACACAGAAAAGTTTTGCATTCTTTTCGCAGACGATTCCGTCGCCGATCAAAATCTTGCGCACCTCGCACTCAACGAACTGCGCCTCGACGTCGATTTGCGTAGCGTCGAAGACGGCCAGGACGCACTCGACTATCTACTCCAACAGGGCCAATACGCCGGAGATCCGACGGTGCGACGACCGAACTTGATCATCATGGATCTTTGGATGCCCGGGAAAACGGGCTTCGAAGCGATCCGCGCGATCAAGAACATCCCCGAGCTCGCAAACATTCCGATCGTCGTGTTTAGCTCGAGCGACCTGCATCTTCGCGATCATTTCTCGGCCGAAGAAGCAGTTGCGTTTTATCGCAAACCGGAAGATTTCGACGCATTGCTCAACATCTTCGACGCAATTCTCGTCGGACATTTCCGTCTCGCGCGCAGCACAACGACGCCCCTCTAAGACCCATCAAGCCTTCAGCGCTCCCTTGCTGTTGAACACGGATCGTCCGACACAAAAAAGAGTCAAGCCCCGCCGCTCGACGAGTTTCGACAGCCACGCCAGATCAAAATTTTGCGGCGAGAGATCGCGCAACGCGCAAGGTGTCGCAAGAATAAGGAGCGAAGGATTCATCCTTCTCCACAAACGCAAGTTGCCTTTTCACCGACGGGAAGTATCAGTCCTGACTTGCGAAAGTAGTCGAAAGGGGAACGGAGCAGA
>JADFDR010000194.1 GCA_018262735.1 Geobacter sp. | reverse complement strand
CTTGTGATTCCGCCCGATGCAGGCTTGGCGCGCACGCCTTCTTCCGACGGTGCAAAGCGCAGTGCTGCATTGGGAACCAAAACTGCGTTGTCGCGAACGAGTGTCGTGATCTCCGCTGTCCCCGTCATTCCGGGGCGCAAGCTGAGATCGGAATTGTCGACCTCGAGCACGCCGGGATAGGACACCACGCCGTCTTTCACGCGCGAACCGTAACCGACGCGCGTGATGACCGCGTCGTAGCGCCGCCCCGGCCAGGCATCGACGCTGAACGTGGCTTTCTGGCCGGCTTTGACTTGGCCGACGTCGGCTTCGTCGATGTCGACCTGCAATTCCATTTTGGTCAGATTTTCGGCGATCGAGAAAAGCACCGGCGCTTGGAACGAGGCGGCTACCGTTTGTCCGGGATCGACTTGGCGTGCAAGCACGACACCGTCGATCGGTGAGCGGATAGAAGCCTTGGCGAGATTCGTTTCGTCGGAGCGCAGCGCCGCCTTGGTCTGTTCGACCTCGGCCCGAGCCCTTGCCTGGCTGCCCGCTGCGCGTTGGAAAGCTGCTTCGGCGGCATCCATTTCAAAACTCGAAGGCACTTTTCCGCCGGAGAGCTCCGACACTTTTTTGTATCGCTCCAGATTGCTGCGTGCTTCCGATTCGGTTGCTTCGGCCTGCAACGCTTGCGCTTTGGCCGCCGTCCAGTTCGCACGCGACTTTGCAACATTGTCTTCGAGTTTCGAGATGTCGAGCCGCGCGAGAACTTGCCCTTTTTTCACCTGATCGTTGTCGTCGACGGAAACGACTTCGATGATGCCCGACAGTTCGCTGCCGACATCGACCTGGTTCGTCGGTTGCAAATTTCCCGTCGCCGAAATTTGAACTTGCAAGGTTCCGAGGGAGACGGGTTCTGTAATGTAACCTTTTTTTGTGTCACGATCGCGTGTTGTCCAAAGCCAGCCGCCTACGCCAAGTGTGAAAATCGCTGCGAAGAGAATCGTTTTGCGATGTCCATACGCAAAAGTGCGATGCGTTTTTGCTAGGAGATGCTCGATCTGCGGATCCGTTTCGTTGGGTGCGGGAGTTTCAGGCGGATTCATCAGGGCTCCTTCGTGGTTTCTTCGCTCACAACGGGTAGCGGCAATGTTTCGGACGACCAGCCGCCACCAAGCGCTTTGTAAAGCTGGATTTGAGCGTGTGCGAGATCGCGCGTGCTGTTTGCGAGCTGCTCTTCGAGGCTAAGAAGTGTGCGCTGGCTGTCGAGCACCGAAAGGAAATCCGTCAATCCTGTGGCGTAGCGTTGTTCGGCGATTTCGAAAGTCGTGTGTGCCGAGGATGTGGCGGAAGCAAGCTTTGCATGACGCTCTTTGGTGTTGGTCACGGCAGCGAGGGCGTTTTCGACATCCTCGAGTGCAGTGAGGATCGTCGCTCGATATTCGAGTTCCGCTTGCTCGAGACGTGCATCCTGGACTTCGATGTCGGCGAGGATTCGTCCGGATTCGAAAAGGGGTGCCGAGATGCCGCCGAGGAGGGATCGCGTCGCCGCTTCGTGATCGCCGAGCGCGGCAAAGGTGAGCGCTTCGAGGCCGAGGGAGCCGGAAAGTTCGAAGCGTGGATAACGTGCGGCTTTCGCAGCGCCAAGTCTTGCCACTTGTGCGGCAAGCCGGCGTTCTGCTGCACGAACGTCGGGTCGCTGGCGCAGCGTCTCGGCAGGGATCCCCACGGCGATCCTTTCCGGCGCAACGGGGATTTCGAAAGGTGACGCATATTGGTGTTGTGGCTCCGTCACGAGAGGGAATGTGCCGGGCGCGTAACCAAGCAAGAGCGTGAGCCGATTTTGCGCTTCGACAACGTCCGTCCGCAGCGACGGAAGCGTGGCGCCGATGCTTTCGAAGTCGGTGCGTGCTTGTGCGACATCGAGCTGCGAGGCAAGCCCGGCTTGTTCACGCCAATCCGCAAGCTGATAGGTTTCGCGGCGCGTGGCGAGGTGGGCTTCGGCGATCGCCAGCCGACGATTGGCCGCGCAAAGCTCGACGTAGTTCAAGGCGACTTCGGCGACGAGAGAAACGCGCGTATCGCGCAAGATTTCGGTGCTGGCTGCAAGATCTTCTTTGGCGGCTTTGTGTTCGTTACGCAACTTACCGAAGACATCGATTTCCCAGCGAGCATCGAAACCTGCTTGATAAAGCCCGCTCGTTGCTTGGCCTTCGCCTTTTTTGCTGGATCGCTTGCGCGAGTAACTCCCCGACACGTCAAGCTCTGGACCGAGTTGTCCGAGCGCGTAGTCGCGTCGCGCGCGTGCCTCGCGCAGTTTGGCGCGTGCGCTTGCGAGATCAAGGTTTCTTGCGAGAGCTTCATCGATCAAGCCGTCGAGGACGGCATCGTCGAATTGTCGCCACCATTCGGCGAGGGAGAGGGCAGAGGGAGGCGTTTTTTCTCCGTCGGTGATACTTGCGCCATTCCACTTCGCCGGGATTTCGAGAGAGGGAAGTTGAGGATGAGAACCCGTAGAAAGGCAAGCCGTGAACGTGAACAGGCATGCGGCTGCCATGCAGGCGAGGTGGATGCGAAGCAACGCACGAGGAAGTCGAGCTGTTTTGGAAAGCATGTGAAGAAGGTGTCGGAAAGATCTCATGATTTCCCATGCTTGAGACGCGGTGACGCTCATTGAGATGAGGCGATGTTCAACGCACTCGATTCCGTTTTGTGTTACGCGCGTAGTACCGCAAAGGGTTTGGTCTCCGTTTTTGGGCGGCGGCTAGCGAACGGATCCTGATCTTTGCTTTCTTGCTCTGCCTCAGCGGCAGTGCATGGATGGTCACGCGTCGTTCGAGATTCGGAGGATACGAAATTTTTTTGGGAGAATGCACGGGTTTTCGGAGCCGTTAGGCAAGGCCGTTTTTTTGGCACTTTCGCAAATCAGGATTGGGTGGGAAAGCGACCCGCATTGATGGGGCGGAATGGATCAGAAATTCTCCGGGAAGCGAATTTTGCAAAAGACAACGCGTGCGGAACAAACAACACCTTCGTGTGTTTATTTCGCACGCGTTGTCGAAGAGGCGGAAGCCCTAGAGCCCGATGCCCACAGGCCCTTTTCCGCTGATCTTGCCCGAGAAGAAGGCCGTTGCTCCATCGATTTGCCCGGGGCCGCCGACGTTGATCGTGGCCGAGTAAGTGCTAAGCCCCGTCAAGTACGAATATTTAACCTG
>JADFDR010000193.1 GCA_018262735.1 Geobacter sp. | reverse complement strand
TGCTCAAACCCTTTTTGCAAATACGCGGTTTGCCGTCTCCGCCGCCTGTTCCGAATTCCGTGCGCAACGAGCTTGGTAGTTTGCTTTTCGATTGGAACGGAAGCGAGCGTTGGCGCAACCGCCTCGAAGAGACGGCCTATGTGTTCTGGAAGCTGCGCCGCGAGGAGGATGCACGAGCATGCCTCTCGGCAGCTGCAAGCTTGCGCGAGCCGCCGGGGCCCGATCATCCGCTCATCAAAGCGGGGCTGACCGTTCTTTTCGGACCCCTCTTGAAGCGTTGAGTTGCATGCAGGTTTCGACGGAAACCGCGAAAGATTCTACGGAATTGCATGAGAAAAGTGCTTTTCGCGCGTGAAATCTTTCCGATCTGCCCGTAAGCTCCGTGGGCCTCGAAACCTGCGCAAAAACGCGCAGCACCGGCGTGCCTTCGCGCGCCGCGATCAACACGAGAAGAAAAAATGAAAAAGATGAAGAATTTATTTAAGCGACGGTTTGGTCGTCATCGCCGCTCGGGTCCGCCCGCGATCGATGCAGAACATTGGATGCGCCGCATTTTGGAAAGCGGCCTTTTGCCGCTGAAATCTTTGACACCGTGTCCTGCCGACGGCGTTCCGTCGTATCTCGCCGCCACGGGGACGGGCGAGTTTGAAAACGGCGAGCGTGTCGTGATCGGCTTTGCGCCGCGCGTCGGTGGCGATGCTTGGCTCGGTGCGATGGCACTTGCAACGCAGCTTGCAGCCGCTGGCGGTTTTGTCGGCCAAGTGATTGCGATTGCACCGCAGTGGTATATCCCGGGGCGAAAACGTCTGACACTTCTTGGAAACACGCCGTTTCAGTGCCGCGCGATTGCGGCGCCGGGGCTTGCCGAGGGGCACGCCGATATTGAGGCGCCGCCTGCCGACGAGACGGCCGGGCTTTCGGTGCACCACGTTGCGGGGCAATTGTTTGCGCCCGAAGCGCGTGAGTTGTTCCAGCGCGCAGCGTTCGCACTCATCGGTGTTGCTGCAAAGCACGACGGAGCCGTGCGCGGCATCGGACGTACCGTCGAACTCGTGGTCATGACGCGCCGTGTGGCGGCGCTACGTGGCAACGACGATGGCATTACGCTCGAATTGCTGATTCCTCAAAAAAGTGTCGAGCACGTTTCGGAAGCATCGCTGCCTACACTCCTCGACAAGCTCGAATCGATCGTGCGCAAGCGCGTCGGAGATCGCGACGTGCGCAACGGAGAAGAGGGCTTTCGAGCGCGCTTGATGCCGATCGTGCTCAATCTCGCGCAACTCCGTTGTGTGCAGCGTTGGCCGCTTGGTGGCGCCGAGCGCGATGCGATCGACTTTGCAGGGATCGATGCCAAGGGACGAGTGGTCGTGGGGGCCTTGCGCCGCCACATGAGTCTTCGCGATCTCGGTGCGATTCTCGATGCCGTGCTCGCGTTGCGCTCCGCCTTTCCACACCTTTTTGTGTTGGCCGAGCCGCCGCTTGCGTTCGATGCGCCGCGCCTTTTGCTTGCCGCCGAACAATGCGATCCAGTCGTGCGACGCGTGCTTGCGTCGCTCAATCTCGAAGCCGTACACGTCGATTTGGTGAGTGCCGATGCGTCGCATGCGCAAGCCGTCTATGCGTCGCAAGCGGCGCTTCCCGCACTCGTCATGCCGACGGAGGCCTTCGCGTCGTCGTCGACCGCACGGGAACCGAGGCCGGAAGTGTCGCGTGAGATGCATGCTTCGCGCGACGAGCGGCCAAGTGCAGCGCCTTCTCAGCAAGATCGGAAATTTTCGACGCAGGAAAGTGTCGATGATTTCGGTGTAGACGAAAGTGACGAGGGAGGCGAAGAGGGCAGTTTTGGCAAGTCCGGTGATACGGCCTCTTCTGCCGCGCAAGCGGACGGAAATCGTGCGATTGACGATGCAGATGACTCGCGCGCGCGTTCGTCGCGCCGACGTGGACGGCGTGGCCGACGCGGTCGTGGCCGACGCGAAGATGCGTCGCTCGATAACGGCGACGTCGGAACGGCGGCAGCGGCGATCGTTGCCGCTTCTGCGATGGCAGTGACCGATGTGGACGGGGAAGTGAATGTCGAATCCTTCGATTCGCTTGATTTTGGCGAGCTCGATGAAGATCTCCGTGAGAGCGCCGCACGTCCTTCGCGCAGCAGTCGCCGAGGGCGACGTGGCCGACGCAATGGAAAGCGCGAGGAACGCGATCGCGCACCGGAGGACACACGCGATGCGTTTCGGGAGGACGACGACGAGTTGTCCGCGTCCTCGACCACGCGTGAATCCGTCGAAGCCGGGATCGAGAGTGGACGATTCTTGACGCTCTCCGCCGAAGAACTCGATTTTTCGGATGCAGACGAAGACCTCGGGCTCGAAGACGACGGCACGCCCGCGCTCAGCGAAATCGAAAGTGAGGAAGAATCGACTCCCGTGAGCACGGCTCCGACGGAAACCGAGTCGAGTCTCTTGACCGAAGACGGAGAGCCCGTTTTCGAACGACCGCGCAACGTGGCGATCGTCGCGCATGCCGATCGCGCCTCGGTGACGGCAGCGCTTTTGATTGCACGCGATGCACGCACCGTGGATGGCTTTTGGATCTATCCGCAAGCGGATCTTATGACGTTCTTTCGCAGTGTGGCGACCGATCTGCGTGAGGGTACGCAAATCTTTGTCGTTGGGTTTACGGCATCGCCGGCGCGGGACACGATTCAGACCGCAGCGCTGTATGCGGGGCGCTTGTTTTGGTTCGATCATCACGAGTGGCCGCCCGAGGATCTCGGTGCGATGCGCGATGCGATCGGTGCCGACTATGTACGCGTCGATGCGGCACTCGAAAATACACTTCCAAGTGTCATGCACTTTTGCTCGCGGCGGAGTCGTTTTTCGGACAAGCTCGTAGATTTGTTCGTGGCGCGCTTTAGCGAGCACGATTACGTGAGCTGGGGGCGTCTGTGGTGGTGGCGTCTTGGTGAGATTGCCAAAAAGACAGGCGATCGGCGCGCAGACATCGACGCGTTGCTCGCGGGACGTCCGAGTGATCTTGCCAAAGCGGCCGAACATTGCGATTTGCCGCCGCTTCCGACGGAGCTCGATTACGCGGCGAGTCGCGACTTTCGCTTGGTTCACTTTGGCGGTTATACGCTGGCACTCGTGCCGACACCGACGGATCTCGATCTCCATCTCGCCGCGCGGATTGTTCGCGAGCGTTACAACGCAGCGATTTCG
>JADFDR010000192.1 GCA_018262735.1 Geobacter sp. | reverse complement strand
AATGAATCGAGTCGTCGCGAAGTTGCTTGCTCGAAACATGAAGTTGTGTCGATGAGCTGGAAGCCACTTGCACCGAACGATTGAGCACGTCGGCGGATTGTGTGATTTGTTGGATCTGCCCGCGCAGCAATTCCATGCTTTGCGCGGCATGACGCACTCCGGTGTTCTGTTGCAGTGTCGCAGCGGCGATTTGTGCCGTTGCATCGGAGATTTGAGTTGCGGTTTCGTCGACCTGATCGGCGGCATAAATGATTTTTCCGACGGTGATTTGAAGCCGCTGCGCCATTTTTTCGAGGATGCGTCCGATGTCGCCGAGCTCGTCTTCCGATTCGTGCGGTACGCCGCGTCGCAAATCGCCTGAAGCGATGCGCATCATTTCGGATCCCAGTGCGAAAATCGATGCTTCGAGATTGCGAAAGGCGTAGTGCGCGATCAGCAAGCTAATCAAGATGGCGACGCCGACGACCGCAAAAAAGTCAGGGCGGAGTTTGGCGGTGCCTTGGCCGTAGCTGTCTGCGGAAGTGGCGACGACGAGGAGAGTCGTATCGGAAATTTTGCGCCAACTGAGAGGATGCACGCTGGGCACATCTGTGCTGTTGCCGCGCGAATGGGTTAAGGCCCATTTTTGAATATGCTGCATCGTTTCCGCAGAGATCCAATTTTTTCCGTCGGAAACGGATGCCATGGCTTGGGTTGGATCGGTCACGATCGGCACGAAATAAAGTTGTGTGTTGGAGTCGGGCAGTGCGGCTTGCGTTGCTCTACGTGCTGCATCGGGATTTCCGAGAGTCTCTGCTTGTGCAAAAAAAGCGTCGAGGATGCGTTCGTGTTGGCCAAAGACGAACGCTTTGATGGCTGCCGTACCGCGAACTTGAGCGAGACATACGCCGAAGACGACGCTGGCAAAGACGAGACTACCGACGGTAATTAGAATTTTTTGGCGCAAAGGAAACTGGGCGACGAGCGATTCGCGTACTTCGATGTCGGGAATGCCTTGCGCGAGTCGATCTCGAATGGGCTCGACGATGCGTTGCACGCCGAGAAAAAGGAGAAGCAACGTCAGCGTGCCGGAGGTGATCGTGCTCGCGAGTATGACAGCCGCGGTAAAGAGCGTGACGGTTTCGAAAGAGTGGTAGAGCGCCGTGCTGGCGATGATGCCGCAGATGACCGTGCTGCAGAATCCGTTGCGTGCGAGTTGGCGAGGTGCCACAAAAACTTGTTGGAATGCTGCAAAGCGAATGGGCTCGTCGGCTTCACCGCTTGAGATTGCGTCGAGATACACATCGATGGGTCGGCAGGCGCGGCCTTCGAGGAACAGGATGGGGCCTGCCACGATGGCCGTGGCAATCAGCATGAATAGCCCGAGTTGTCCAAGCTGTTCGAGCGACAAATCGAGCAAGGGAACTGCGAAGGCGATGACGGCGAGCGACGAAACGATCGAGATGGCGGCTCCGAGTTTTTGGAGTTTCGAATGAAATTCTCGGCGGCTCGGGAGAGGGCGGATGGCATTCGTCACTGCAAAATTCTCGATTGGTGTTGTGCGCGCGGAACGCCCGCACGCAGTCGCGTAGCGGAACGTCGCCGAGGTGAGGTTCGATCGTTGTATGCCTCCTGCTTTTCGACCTAAGCCTCTGGAACTAAAGAGAAAGATTCCCGTGCACATCGAGTGGGCCAAAACAAAATTCCGGCGCAAGCGCCGTGTGCAAAGTTTTCGTTTTCCTGAAGCAGATTTCAGACGATGATGCGGGACGGAACCGAAGTGTCTTCGGGTGCGCGGGCTTTGTGCGAGTTCCTTCGAGGGAGGGGGAGAGAAATGAAACGATGGGTTCTTCTTTGCAGCAGTTTGTTCGTGTTCTGGACAGCGAGCGTAGCTTCGGCGGAGCTTTATTCCTGGACGACGAAAGACGGCAGCGTGCATTACGCCGATCAGCTCGAAGCCGTGCCGCTCGAGTATCGCGATCAGGTTCAGGTTTCAAAGCCGATCGAGCGAGGGCCGACGACCTGGGATTCGAGCGTGGTGCCGAAGTCGGAAAACACGAAGCAAGAAGATGGAAAGCCGTCGATACGGGCCGTCATTGACAAAGTCGGACTTGTGCAGTTCGTGATGTACTGCGTTTTGGGCTTCCTTCTGTCCACGCTCGTTCAGATTTTTATTTTGAAGAAAGCATGTCGTCTCGTCGGAGAAAACGAACCATGGGGGTTAGGCCAGAGTGCAGGGATCGTCTTGCTCGAAGGGTTGGCGGGATCGATTCCCAATGTCGGCTTGCAGCTCGCGCTCTATTTTGGAGTGCTTGCCGCAGATGCCGCGCAGGCCAAGCTAGCAGCTTACGTCGGTGCGTTCGTGTTCGGGATCGGATTGCAGATTCTGGTGTTGCGTCTCCTTTTGGCGAAGAGCATCAACGGTGCGGTGCAAATCTGGCTGGGACAAATCCTCGTCACGATGTTCCTCGTTGCGATTCTGGTTGCATTGGGTTACTTGCTCCAGTTCTGTTCGGGCTTCCTGAACGCATCCTGAATTGGGGGATGTGACGCATTTTTGTGACAGCTCCCGAGAAGGATGCAGCCATGGATTCGAGTTATAAAATTTGCCCGTCCTGCGATGCCGAGTATCTGTCGCAGTTTGAGCTCTGTGCCACATGCGGTGTTGCGCTGGTGTATGACACAGAAGTGAGTGACGCAGTTTTCTCGGAGCCCGTCGAGCCCGTCGCAAGCCCGTTCGCCGGAGACGAGGAGCTCGTTTGCATTCGTATTGCGGGGGCAAACTGGGTGCAACGGCTTGCCGAACGATTGGAAGCGGAAGGAATTCCGTATCGCATCGAGATGTTGAGCATTTCGTACAAGGGGCGTTCCAAGCTTGCCGCGCGCGGCGAGTTGCCGGATAGCGTGGGGCTTTCTGTGCGACCGATCGACGAAGTGCGTGCGACCCAAATCGATCAAGAGCATCTGCGCCGCGAAATTCCCGGCATCGAAGAGTTGACGGAGAGCACAGACGATTCGAGATGTCCGGCGTGCGATACGCCGCTCAGCGAAGCCGAGGAAAGCTGTGCGATGTGTGGACTCTCTTTTGTGTAGGTTGCAAGACGTAGCGCAAGATCCTTTGCAATAATTTCGCGAGTGACGATTTTTGAAAATTTTGTTTTGGGAGTTTCTGCTGAATTCTGCTTTGACAATACGAGTTGATCTTCCACCGACGAAAAAAATCAGCTCCGGTTTGCGAAAATATTCGAAAAGGGCAAGGGGTCAGAGATTTCTTTGG
>JADFDR010000191.1 GCA_018262735.1 Geobacter sp. | reverse complement strand
ATTGCGGAATGGCAAAGCCACTCGTGCGCCCACGCAACGCACGAAACATTTCGAGCCCGCGTTCGATCGGCACACGAAATTGTGCAGTGCCTTCCAGAAGCTGCGCTTGATAAACGTAATACGGACGCACGCGAATCTGAACCAATTTCTCGAGCAAGCGCTTCATCGTCGGAAAATCGTCGTTGATACCGCGCAGAAGTACACTTTGATTGCCAAGCGGAATTCCGGCTCGCGTCAAACGATCGCAGGCAAGTGCTGCCTCCGGCGTAATTTCGCTTGGATGATTGAAGTGCATGTTCACCCAGACAGGGTGATAGCGTTGCAAGATCTCGCAAAGTTCGGGTGTCACACGCTGCGGAAGCGTCACGGGGAAGCGTGTACCAATACGCAAAATTTCGACGTGTGGAATCGCGCGCAACTCTTGCAGGAGCCATTCGAGTTTGGTGTCGGAATAACTCAGCGGATCTCCGCCGGTGAGCAAGACATCGCGAATCTGCGGCGTACGTCGAATCCAAGCCAGGGCCTCCTCGAGCTCGCGCTTCTTCATGCTCCAGGCTTCGTCCCCCACCATGCGTTTTCGCAAACAGAAACGGCAATACAGCGCGCATTCGTTGTTAACACAGAATGCAATGCGATCCGGATAAACGCGAATCACGTTTTTCACCGGAGAATTGGCGACTTCGCCAAGAGGATCGAGACTGCCTGCCGGATCGTGCAATTCCGCCAAATCCGGAATCACCTGCCGACGGATCGGACAATTCGGATCTTCGGGATCCATGAGAGATACATAGTATGGTGTAATCAAAAACCGGAAGCGATCCGAAAGTTTTGCAATCGCTTCACGCTCGGCCTGCGACACATGTACATAGCGCGCAAGATCCTCGGCGCTGCGAATGCGATGCTGCATTTGCCACGTCCAGTCCTCCCACTGCGCACGCGCAATACCGTACTTGTCTTGTGGGTCCATCACGCTCTTTCCCTGCATCCCATTTCTCATTCGTGCTATGGAATCGCTGACCCGTTCCATTGTTCGAGCATTTTCGCAAACCAGAGCTGATGTTTTCCGTCGGTGGAAAATCAACCCGCATTCATCAAGCGAAACAAATCCGAGCCTTCCTACACGAGACGCAGCCGACTCAATCCCGTGTAGAGCACTTCCGCGAGCAAATCCGTATACGACTTCCCAACAAGCTCCGCCAGAATCGCAAACGAACTATCCGGCGCAAACGTCGGCAGCGGATTGATTTCGAGAAACTGCGGGTTGCCAGCGGCATCGAGACGAAAATCGACTCGCGCAAAATCGCGACATTCGAGCGCCACGTAAGCACGCAAGGCCAGATCTTGCAATTCGCGCTCGAGGGCGGCGTCCAGCTCGCCCGGCGTCACATAGATCCAGCGTCCGTGCGGTGCATGCGCCGCGTGACGTTCGAGCGCGTGCAATCCGATTCGCGTCGTCGCTTCGAGCGCACGCTGCAAAACCGGCAAAGCACGCGGCGGATCGTTCCCAAAAACCGTAACCGTATATTCCGCACCGTCGAGAAAAACTTCGACGAGTGCCGGTTGGCGGTAGCGTGCAACGATGCGCTCGACTTGTTCGGCAAGCGACTCACGATCTTCCACACGCGAACTCGGTTCAATGCCCTTTGCCGTTCCCTCCCAGCGCGGTTTGACAAAGAGCGGAAACGCACCGGGCAATTCTCCGTGCATCACTTCTTCGCGCGAAGAAAAGATCGCGTACGACGGTGTCGGAACCCCCGCTGCACTCAACACCGCCTTCGTCCATGCTTTGTCGAGTGAGAGAGAGAGCGTGAGCGCATCGGATCCCAGCGTCGGAATACCGAGCATCTCGAGCAGGATCGGTGCCCAAGCTTCGCGATTTCGCGTGCCGTAACCTTCGGCGATCGTAAGGACAGCGTCCGGCAAAGACGACGCGGTGCGATACCCGGCGTTGCCTACATTCACCGTCGGAGAATCCGGCGCAACGTGTTCTGTCATTGCCATATGTGCCGAAGCCGCAAGCGCCAGCAAATCGTGTGGCTTGCCCAGCAAGCGCACCTCAAAACCCAATTTCTGCAATGCGCTTGCGAGTGCGTCGATCGTCGCTTGCGGTTCGTACTCGGCATCGACATCCGACGGATCACCCGGTTGCAACGGGTGCGTGCCAAGCAAGTCGTAAACGATGCCAATCGTGCGAGGTTTCATGATGCGCGCGAGAATACCGCCTGCAACGAAAAACCTCGACTCACAAAAAATCTCGCCGAGATCGACGCCGAACCCAACGCAACGCGATAGAGTCCCGCGAATGTTGGACTGGAAAAATCGCAAAGTGCAATTTGCTTGGCTCTGCGTCGCTGCATGGAGTCTCGTCATCGTCGGACTTTTGGGATCGGATTCGTTTTCTTCCGACTTCACGGGATCGGTGATCAAAGCCGTCATTCGCTTCTTCGTGCCCGACATCAATCCGCGCGTCTTGCTCTCTCTGCATCGGCGCATTCGCAAAGCCGCACATATGGTGGAATACGGCATTCTGGCTCTGCTTTGCGTGCGCGCATTGTGGATCTCGATGTCGTCCGAGCGACGCTATCTCCGCATCGCTATTTTGGCTCTTTTGTATGCGCTCTTCGTCGCCACCCTTGATGAAGCTCGCCAAGCATTTTCTGCTCATCGCACCGGAAGTCCCTTCGACACCCTGATCGACTTTTCGGGCGCCAGCTTGGCACTCCTCTTTTGGTGGCTGTTCTTGCGTTGGCGCAGCAAACAGAAAATGCAGCAACGGAGTTCTTCTCCGTCGGAAAGCGCGCCAACTCCGTCGTAAGGCACGGCGCGCGATCGAACGACACGCGCCAACCTCGCGCAATCCCTCCAATCCAATTGCAAAAACGTGGATCTCGCAAAAGATCGATTCCCAAAACACGCGAAGCAGCGCATAAAATTCGAAAGTCGGCACAAGCGCACAAGAAATCGAGCGCATCGCCCTGCACTACCCACGCAAAAAGGAGAAGACCACGTGAACGCCGCTTTCCTCGCCTTGCTCACCTTTGTGGGGTTCAGCCTCGGTTATCTTTTCTATTCCAAATTTCTTTCTGAGAAAATTTTTTGTTTGTTGCCCGACGAACGCGTGCCCGCCCACGAACACTCCGACGGAATCGACTTCGTCGCAACACCAGCTCATGTACTCTGGGGCCACCACTACTCTTCGATTGCCGGTGCTGCGCCGATCGTCGGCCCTGCCATCGCGGTGATCTGGGGTTGGCTGCCGGCGCTACTC
>JADFDR010000190.1 GCA_018262735.1 Geobacter sp. | reverse complement strand
GTTCTTGATCGTCGAAGATTGGAAACCCGAATGGAAGATGTGGCACGACTTCCAGCATTATCGCAGCGCAGCTCTCGACCTGGATGCACTGAACAACACGCATTCTATCTACACCAAAGTGAGTCGGCCCGAAGAAGCTACCCAAAATTTCGATCTGATCACCTACGAAAAAGGCGCATCCGTATTGCGCATGCTCGAACATTACCTGGGAGCGGAGAAATTTCGGGAAGGCGTCCGCACCTACATTCGCAAACATCGCGAAGGAAATACCGTCGCTGCAGATCTTTGGGAAGCGCTCTCGTCGGCATCGCAAGAACCCGTCGAAAAAATTGCACGCGCCTGGATCACCCAGGAGGGTTTCCCCTTGCTCCGCATTCAACGCAGCACGAAAGCCGGCATCCAAGGCTTCGAACTTCGGCAAGAACGATTTTGCGCCAACGCAGCAGTGCCTCGCAAGGCTACGAGTACACCGAAAAATGTACGTTGGCCCACACCGTGGGTCGGGAAGATCTATACAAAATCAGGCACCTCGAGAACTGCACGCTCTTTGCTAACACAAAGTAGTGGCATCTGCGAAACCTCTGGCAAAGGCGAATTCTTCTATGGAAATTCGGAAGAAGCGGGATTCTTCCGTCCACTGCATTCGCCTGCAGATCATCGCGCCTTGATTGAAAATTTTCCGCGCCTTTCGACCCTCGAGCGTATGGGATTCGTGAGCCATACCTGGGCGCAAGTGCGCGCCGGCTATGCACCTCTTGCCGCGTTTCTCGATCTCGTGACTGTCGCGCACTTGGAAACCGATCCCGATGTGCTCAAAACTTTCCACGCACCGCTCGCCGTGCTCGACTCCCAAATCGCGGCAACCGCTGGCTCGGAAACCCGACATCGCTTTCAAAACTGGATCATCGAAACCTTCGGCGGCCAATTGCTCGAACTGACTTGGCAAGGCGATGCAAAAGAAGATCTCGACACGAAAGTGCGTCGAAGCATTATCGTCTCGATCCTGGGCGAGATCGCGCGCTGGGAAGCTTGCACTTCGGTCGCGCGCGAACTGGGCGAAAAATACCTGATGGATCGCACTCTGCTCGAAGCCAATCTCGTCGATCCCGTCGTCCAGATCGCGGCGCGACATGCCGATCAAGAACTCTATACACAGTTTCAGGTTGCCATGAATTCCGGCGTTACGCCGCAAGAACGAAAACGCTTTTTGTTTGCACTCGCAGCGCCGGAATCGCCAAAACTCACCGCAAAAACCTTGCAACTCGCACTAACTTCCGCGGTACCAACGCAAGATGTGGCCATGCTTTTCGTGCGCTTGCTGCAAAATGAAACTTCACGCGAAACAACCTGGGAATTTCTCCAAAAGCGCTGGCCGCGCGTTGCGAAACGGTTGACTCCGATGATGATCGCGCGTCTCATCGAGGCAACTCCCGCACTACAGACACCTCGGCGGCAGCGCGAGGTTGCAGCATTTTTCAAGGCGCACCCAGCACCGACGGGAGCACGCGCGCTATGCCAAGCGATGGAACGCTTTCGGCTCAATACCGCTTTGCGGCGGCGAGTCGTGCCACAACTTCGGGAGTGGCTCGAATCGCGCAGGATCGAGCCAGGAAGCCTCTGATCCATTTTTTTAGGGATCCTCCGGTCAATCCCGCTTTCAAAAAACGAGTTGACATCCCACCGACGGAAAACATCAGCCTTCATTCGCAGAAAATGAAATTGATCAGAGGCTCCTTAAGTGCTTTCACAAACTCGGGTTGATGCTTTCCGTCGGTGAAAAACCAACCCGCATTCATAAAACAAAATAAATCCGAGTCTTCCCGAGAAGAACTACACCATAAAGAGTAGGCGTTGCGGAGGAGGACCTAGCGCACCGCACCCGATTCGAAACGCGATTTGTCCATCGCAACATGCAGCGCCGCTTCGCGCGTGATTTTTCCGGATTGCACAAAGCCTGCAAGACAATCGTCCATCGCTTGCATTCCATCACGCTTTCCGGCCTGAATCAGCGACGGAATCATCGGAATGTTTCCTTCGCGAATCAAATTTGGAAGACCCGAAGTGCGCAACAGAATTTCGTATACCGCACAACGCCCCTTCCCGTCGGCGGTGCGCAAAAGAAGCTGGGACACCACGGCTTGCAAAGACTCCGACAGCATCGTGCGCGCCTGCGTTTGCTCTGCCGCCGGAAACGCATCGATAATGCGATCGATCGTCTTGGCTGCATTGTTCGTATGGAGGGTGCCGAAAACGAGCGTGCCCATTTCGGCTGCCGTCATGGCGAGCGAAATCGTTTCGTAATCTCGCATTTCCCCTACCAGCACCACGTCGGGATCTTGCCGAATCACAGCACGCAACGCATTTGCAAACGACTTCGTGTGATGTCCGACTTCACGATGTGAAAAAACACTTTTCTGATTTTGGTGCACGAACTCGACCGGTTCCTCGATCGTCACGATGTGCTTCGCTTGATTTTCATTGATGTAATTGATAACACCCGCAAGTGTCGTCGATTTTCCAGAACCCGTTGGCCCCGTTACGAGGACGAGTCCCGAAGTGAGATTCGCAAGCTTGTAGATCGCTTCGGGTGCACCGAGTTTGTCGAGTGGGACAATTTTCTCGGGAATAATGCGCATTACAGTGCCCGGTCCGTTCTCCTGCATGAAAAAATTCACGCGAAAACGCGCAAGGCCGGGAATGGCATATGCAAAATCAAGATCGCCGGATTTCTCGAATGCCGCCCACTGATCCTCGTCCGCAATTTCACGCATTGCTCGTCCGGCACTT
This sequence comes from Geobacter sp., assembly GCA_018262735.1. GTDB lineage: Bacteria > Myxococcota_A > UBA9160 > UBA9160 > JADFDR01 > JADFDR01. Next base: position 497 of record JADFDR010000190.1, on the reverse strand, counting down.
TCTCGTGTCAAGACAGGTTGCCCTTCGACGGTGCTTACGAGACCTGCCCGCCGCATTCGCGGTTCAAGTCCGCTCGTAAAATGCAAATCCGAGCCGCCTTCTTCCTTGAGTTGCGTCAGCAATTGATTGATCAAACCCATCTTTACGCTCCCCCAAGTTTCTTCGGATCTTCACAATGCTTGAGCGCTTCTTCCTTCGTGATCGTGCCACTCGCGACGAGTTTGGCGAGCGATTCATCAAGCAAGCCCATTCCTTGCGAAGCACCCGTCTGCAGAATCGATCCGATCTGGAACGTTTTGTTATCTCGGATCAAATTTCCGACGGCCTTGGTCACGACCAAGGTCTCGAGCGCAGGGATACGCACCTTCTTGTCCGTCGTCGGAATCAAGCGCTGCGAAATCACGGCGCGCAACGACTCGGAAATCATCATGCGAATTTGATTTTGTTGATCCGGCGGAAACGCACCAATCAGACGATTGATCGTACGAATCGCATTG
>JADFDR010000018.1 GCA_018262735.1 Geobacter sp. | reverse complement strand
TTCTGCAGCAGATCGTAGGCGTAATCGACTTTGCCCGATTTCTTGGCATGCAAGGCATTTTGAATCACGGTGTCGATCGCAACCGACTCTGCGGTTTCATCGAACGGATTGATCTTCGCTTCGAGACGGAACACGTGCATCGCACCGCCGAGCAACATTCCGAAACCAAACACAATTGCGTGTGGCCCATAAGGCACGGCAACCTCATGAAACGGCAGCGGACCAAACGCGCTCACCGTCGGAAGCAAGACATCCCAAGCCAACGTCAGCGCGACGACCACCACACCGGGCAGCACCATCGAAAAAATCAAGAAACTGAAATACACCCATTTCAGGGCATAGCGCACCGTAAACGCGCCAAGCAGTGCCATGAGCCCTGCAGAAAATCCGAAGAGAAATTGACCCGACCGATCCAGTTGCAGATACACAAGCGCGTTGAGAATGCCGCCGCCAAAAAAACAGACCAACCAAAAGAGGCGACCCCAAATGGCTTCGACAAAACCGCCGACCAAGCTCAAAAGCAAAATGCTGCCAAGCAACGTCGGCCAATCGAAATAGGTAAACAAATGTGTCAGCAGACGCGCGGCATCGTGACCGCCGGTGCCGTAACCCTTGGCGTAGCCGGGATGCGCCTGCAGCGTTTCGAGCGCAACGTCGGTCGCTTCATCGAGCTTGGCTTGCTTGAGCGAACGCTGCCCGGGCCGACGCACACTCGTAAATTCCTGGGCTTCCGGTTGCGGCTCTTCGAGAACCTCTTCGAAGCGCGAGTCGAGCGCACTCGCATCGGCTTCGTCCATTTGACTCGTGATGAACACGGCAAGGCGCGAATCGAGCTTTAATTTTTCATCGTTCGCAGCAGCGTCGAGAATCTCCGCAAGCTCACCATAAAAATGATCCATGACCTCCTTTGCATCCATGCGTACGAGCAAAGAGTGAAGCACCGTGAGGGCCAAAATCGCGTATGTGAGAAATGGAAAACGGTTCGCCGGTTTCCCTTTTTCGCCTCGCGGAATCAACATCGTCGTCATCCTTCATCGCATTTGCGGCGCACGCGGATTTTGGATTCTCTTTCGCGCACTCTTTCTTCGTACTTTCGCACGCGCTTGCAAAGCCATTTTTTACAAAAAAGAATCGGCTCGAAAGCCTCGGATCCATTCCATGGTTGGAACACTTTCGCAAACCAGGGTTGATGTTTCCGTCGGTGGAAGAGCCACCCGCATGCAAAAAGAGGAACTCATCCGAATCTCCCTAGGCGACGGATCGTATCTCGCCCGCAGCGAGGAACCAGAGCTCGAAGCGCGGTTTCTCGGAAAGCCCGAGTGCCTGCTGCACCGCGCGGCAATACAGCTCGCCCTGTAGCGCATACCTTTGCGCGCGCTCGTCGACTTCCGCTTGCGTCGTCACGGCATCGGTTTTGTAATCGACGACGACCCAGCGCGAGGCCGTTGCGTGAGAAAGATGGGATAGATTTAGCTTCCCGGCGTTTTCGGTCTTCGGAGTTTGCGCAGCGATTGCATCGGCCGCGGTTGCGGGTTCGCGATACAAGAGATCGAGCGTTCCCGAAATGAAACCGACGGGCCCGCTCTCGCCGAGATCCACCAACGTGGGAGGCAAAAGCAGCGCAAGCTCGCGCGCGACAATCTGGTCGCGAAGCGCAAAGAGGCGCTGCAGAATTCCGTTCGTGGCAAGCCCGTCGAGGAGCGCGTTTGCTTTGTCGAGTGCGAGCTTGCGCAGAATTGCATTCGGCAAAGCTTGCAGATCGGTTGTGAGCCGTGCGCGCTGCGCGGCAAGCGCCTCGTGTGGATCGCGGCAAGCAAGATCGATTTCCTCCAGCACGCGATGCAGCGCCGTGCCCACCGTGCGCGCGACTTCAGAAGACAGCACTTCAGCAGAGGCGCCCGGAAGCGTTGGGGGGTTGACTCTTTTTTGAGTAACACTTTCGAGAGTCGTCGCGGGCGGGCTCTGCGTTCGAACTGTCTCCAAAGCATTTGCGCTTTCTTCCGTTGCGGCAAACGCAGAAACTCCGTCTTCATCGAGAAACTTCGCTGCGCGCGAAGCTGCGATGGCAAAGGGACGTGCCTGACACCGAACCGCGTGCGTGCGCAGCTCGCGCACGCGCTCGACGGAAGCTTCCTTGTGGAGCGCGTGACCGATCGGCTCGGACACAGAGGCGGCAGCGGAGAACACGTCGAGATCAGCGCGACGAAGCGCCGGAAACACCCAGCGCGTACTCTGTTCGTCGCAAAACCACTGCGGCTCTGCATCCTTCGCGCTCGCTTGCGTCAAGCGTTGCAGGATTGCTTGCGCGTTGATCCAGCCATCACGTCGGTGCGGGAAAAGATCCGAAAAGCGGGACGCACGGGAAACCGACTGCGGATTCACGGGCCAATCGCCAAGCAACACCAATCTTTGTTTCGCACGTGTCATGGCAACATAAAGTGCACGCACGCGCTCGCAAGCTTCGGTCTTTTTCTTCTGAGCTTCCGCCTCATCCATGCCCAAAGTGCGTAACCCCAGTGCGGAATACTCCACGCCCTGCGCAAATCGCTCGACGATCGCCTTGCCTCCTTGATTCCCGGCGCCTTTGTGCATCTGCACGAGATACACGTGCTCGAAGTCGAGCCCCTTCGCTGCGTGGATCGTCATCACCTGCACGGCACTTTCGAGCTGCGTGCGCGGACGCGCATCTTCGACTTCCCTCTGCACACGTATGGGATCACGGAGTGCATGCAGAATTTCGCCGACATTTCCGTGTGTCATCTCGAAAATCTTTTGCAAGCCCTCGAAAAATCGATCGAGATTGGCGAGACGAAACGCACCGAGAAAACGCGCGGCTTCGAGCGGCTCGATCAACGTCAGATGGCGAATCTTCTCGAGAAAATCCTCCGCGCAATCTTCGGCAAGCGACTGGCGCAAAGCGCCGAGCGTCTGCAACGCGGCCTTGAGACTTTCCTCCCAACCCGCAATGCGCTCGAGTCCTGCAAAAGCGACGAGCTCCTGCTTTGCCTGCAACTCCGCGCAAGCCAAATCGATGCACGCAAACAATTCATCCGACACTTTTCCATGTAGTTCGCGTGTATGTTTCGGAAAGTCGTGCGCCCAGAGCAAGGGCAAGGCCGCATCGGGAACTCCCACCCACGCCGAGCGCATCCAGGCCAAAAGCGAAAGAAGATCGTTCGGATCGAGAATCGCGCAAACGAGCGACGTGGCTTCGATGACTTCACGGCGCAAGTAATACTGCTTGCCACCCTCGACAACATACGGAATGCCGGCGTTGCGAAGCTCGCGCAGATAAATCTCGAGGTGACCAAAGCTGCGAAACAAAACGCCCACCGCATTCCAGGCGATTTCCTTTTTTTCATACAAGACGCGCAGATCGCGCGCGAGAGCTTGCGCTTCGAACTTCGCTTTGACTTCAGAGGAAATTTGGGGGATTGCGAGTTCTCCCTTTTTGTCAATTTCTCCGCTGCCATTTTCCTGTGTCACCCAATATTCCACGGTCGCATGAGGTTCAGAAAAAGTCGGCTGGCTCGACGCCTTGGCTTCCGAGCAGAGCAAAGGAATGAAGCGAGGCTGCAACCCGTGCTCTGCTTTCATGATGGGATCGATCACGCGCTCGACTTCCGCGAGGATCGGCGGAAGCGAGCGGTAATTCACCGTAAGCGGATGTCGCACGTCGCTTACTTTGTCGAGAAAATCATCGTAGGCACGCAAATCTGCGTTGCGCCAGCCATAGATCGATTGCTTGGGATCTCCGACGAGAAAAAGGCCAGGACGCGCTTCGGGAGGCCCTTGCAAAGCAAGGATTTCGATCAGATCGCATTGCGTCGAATCCGTATCCTGAAACTCATCCACCAAGAGTTGATCGATCCGGTCGCGGACCAAGCCTGCGACGGACGCATGATCGCGCAAGAGATCGCGCGCATCGCGCAGAAGATCCGAAAAACTCTCCACGCCCAGAGTTCGCGTCGCGGCTTGCACTTCGCGAAGCAAGAGCGCAAGTGCTTCATGCAAAACGCGCAAACCTTCCAGATCGAGATCCTGGATGTGCTTCAGGATCGCTCGCACTCGGATTGCATTTTCGCGGAGCAAATGCGCGTCCTCTTCGCTGTATTTGTCGAGCACGGATTGCTCGCCTTTCCCCCACTTTTCGCGTGCCCAGTCATCCAATCCATTCGACGCCGTTCCCTCCCAAAGATCAAAACATTCTTCTTGCACTCGTGCGAACTCACCGACGGAAAAATCTTGCCACGCTCGGAAAAGCTCGAGGCTGCGCTCCAAGGCATCCCGAATTGCGCCGGTTCGCTTCACTCCCTCCGATTTGGCGAGCTTGCTCAACAACTCTCCCTGCGCCGAGTTCCATTCTTCCAAGAAAGCCAACACACGATCGCGTAACCTGCAAAACGCCTCGGGCGCAAGCGGATTTTGCTCCAAGTCTTCGCACATCACGCCCGCTTCTTTCATCTCTACGACTACATCCGCAAAACCAGCAAGCTCCATTCCTCTTTTGCCGAGCTCGAAGAGCGGCCCACGCGCGCCGACGACTTCCTGGCGAATCTGCTTCTCCAAAGCGGCGCCAACGATTTCGCGCAGCATTCCGTCGCCGCCAGTTTCAGAATCGAGCTGAAACTCGGGATGCAAACCCGCTTCGAGCGGAAACTCGGAGAGCAAACGCCGGCAAAAAGCATGAAACGTGCTTACGGAAAGCTGATCGATCGCCGAGAGCAATTCGCGCGCGCGCAACTGACGCACTATCGTGTCAAGAGGAAGAAGCGAGAGATCAATGCTCGGCAAAGCCGAAGCGTCAACCTCTGCACGGCTCAGACACAAAAGATATTCGGCTACGCGTTGCGCCATCTCGGCGGCAGCTTTCTCCGTGAAGGTGATCGCAACGGTGCGTTGCAACACTCGCTGCGCGACGCGATGCGGCTCCGCCTTGTCGCCTTTGCCCTGAAAAAACTGCTCGGCGCAGGCCCAACCTGACCCCAAGCTCCACACCACGATTCGCGCGACCAACGTCGCTGTTTTTCCAGTGCCTGCGCCAGCTTCGAGAATGAGCGGTTTTGCAAATTCGGTCTGCGCCAACTGGCGCGCTGCACGATCGCCCGCAAGAGAAGCTTCCGGAGAAGTGTCAACACGAAATTGCGTCATCGATTCCAAGCCTTTTGAAACGCGCAGTGCAGAGCGTCCGCACCGTCGGTAGAATGGGCTTTCGCAGCAAGAGCTTCGCGATTGGCATCGGCCCAGGCTTCGAGCCGGACGCGAAACCCAAAATCTCCCTGATGGCAGGCCGCCTGCACGGAGCAATAAGCACAACCTTTCGAGGCCTTGCGATCTGCTTTGTTTTCCGAAGCTGCTTTGTCGGAAGCAATGGGAGAAGTGCGCGGAAAGAACACACCACGATCCCAGAGTTCGAAGATCCAAGCCAACGATTCACGAAAGGCGGATGCAACCTCAGCATTCTCGGAATCGACTTCCATCTCGCCGGATTGTTCGGGCTTTAAGTACAAATACCGCCCAACGACAAGATCCATCCCTTGCACTTGCTCGGCACGAACGTACGCGGATGCCTGCAAGTTGTTGCCTTGACGTAGATCTTCGACAAAATGCTCGAGGCGCTTCGTGGGTGTCTTTTGCTCGTAGGAGTTCTTTCCGGTTTTGTAATCTGTAAACCGCAATGTGTCACCTACGCGATCGACGCGATCCGCACGAAAGCGCAGCTTGCGACTCCGCGCGCGAGCATCTTCGACCAAGATCGAACTCGTCCATTCCGTTTCCAAAACGCCAACGACACTTTCGGGTGTCGGCCAGTCTGCGCCGCGCGCCACTTCGAGAAATTCCTTCCAGGCTTCGCTCTGCACGCGCAAGCCTTCTCGAAAAGAAGACTTCTCTTCTCGAAGCTTGCGCTCCAGACTTTCTTGCCAGAGGGCTTCCAGGCGCTCCGCCGTGGGCCAACGCACGGGTCGGGGCTCCGACAGCGTTTCTTTCCCTCGTCTTTCTCCTCGCTCCTCGTTCGCAATCCGATCGAGAACCGCATGAACCAAATTCCCGCCAAACTGCACATCGCGATCAAAAAGCGAAGTGCGCAAATCTCCGACGGCGGAAATTTTGAGAACCGACTCGAGAAAAAATTGCCAGGGACATCGCGCAAGCTTTTCGCACTTCGTCACCCACGGCAGCGGAGAACGCATTTCGGAGAGATCTGCAAAATCCACGAATCCCTGATAGGGGCTCGTCCCCAAATCGTCTCGGCGAGCCGAATCTGCGGGATCCAATTCTTCGAGAATACGTATCCGCGCCGCAGCGGATTTTGCAAAAGCATTCTCGGCAAGAAGTCTCTGCTGCAAAATCGTTTCCGCATCTTGCGTAGCCAACACAAAATTGCGTTGGAAGGATTCGCGCGTTCCATGGAGGCCTGCCTGGAGCGAAGCCTCGAATGCCGTGCGCAGAACTGCGGGCGCAGAATCTTTTGCCGGCGAGATCAAAATTTCACGAGCATTCTCTTCCTGCGCAACGCCCGCCAAACGCAAACGCTCGATGAAGGGAGACGAATGCAGGGATTTTCCGTCGGAGTCCACCGCAGAGTAGGAAAGTGTCACCTGCCTTGCGCTGCCGCAAAGCTGAGCAAACAAAAAACGTTCTTCTTCAAAAGCGCGCCGCTTGAGCGAAAGATCGGGCAAGACATCGCGGAGCGCGCTGCGCAAAGAATCGACGAGAAGCGCATCTTCGGTCACAAGACGCGGAAAAACTCCGCGCTGCACGCCCAACACGAAGAGAGAATCGAACGCGCAAGCACGCGCATCCATCACGCTGAGAATCTGCACGCCGCCACCCTGCCCGCCAAACGGCAAACGACCGAACGTCTCGGCTTGCTCCTCGAAAAGTTTGACGAAGGTGGAGTAAGCAACCTCGCAAGCACTCGGCCAATCGCGCGAAAGCCCTCCACGCTCGGCAAAGAATCGTTCTTGCCAATCTTCGCAACCCAGAACTTCACTCAAAAACTTTTCCAACTCTTTTTGGTGTTGCTCGAGAGAAGCACGCTCGGGCCAGCGGTTCCATCGCGCTTGAGCGCGCAAGCATTGCGCACGAAGCTGCAAAATGTCCGACACTGCGGCCGAATGTTTCTTCGAACTTGGGCGCGAAGATTCGGCGCCGGTGGCCTCCGGCGATTCGTTCTCGAAGCTTCCGTACTCGAAAATTCGAACCTTCTCGGGATCTTCAAGCTGCGCAAGATCCCGAACTCGAAGAACACCAAGAATGGTCATCGCGGAAAGCCAATCGGCGCGAACCGTCGGCGCGACGAAAGCACCGCAGAGTGAAATCCAAAGTTCGATTCGCGCCTCTCCGCGTTCGCGCAAAAGCTGCGCAAGCTGGAGCAGATAATTTCCGTCGTGATGGCGTGGCCCGCGAACATCAGGTGCCGAAAACGGGATACCAAGACGGGTAAGTTCACGACGCAGCAGCGTCGCATAAGTTTCGATGTCACGCGCCGCGATGGCGATCCTTTCGACGGCCATTCCTGTGTCGCGCAGCTCCTGGACGCGCCGCGCGGCCTCTCGAACCTCTTCCGGCAAACCACTTGCTCGAACGACACAAATCGTTGTCGGATCCTGTTCGATCGAGTTTGATTTCTCCACGAGCTTGCCCGTGGCACCTCGCAGCCGCTCCTGAAGCGGCTCGCCCCAGGCACGACCTCGATCATACATGGAATTGTGTTGATCGCATTCCTCGCCTTTCGTGCCCGAGGCGAAGTGCAACGGTGCCGGATCGCGCGGCCAATCCCAAAAGCACTTGGCGTCGAAATGCTGCATCAAGGCTTCGAGCAAATCCGTCGCAACACCCGTTGCGTCTGCAAAACCGTGAATCCGAATGGCGCGCGACGGAAGCGCGCGCGACGGGTTATCGCGAATGCACTGCGTCGCGCGACGCAAAAGATTCGCACGGTGGGAAACGCCCAGTCGATCGAACTCGCGCAGGACTTTTGCGGCGATGCGCACGATCGCTTGCGCGCGACGAACTCCACGATGCGAGCCCTGCGTTGCAAGGTGCTCCTGCAAAACTTCTTCAAGATCGGGCTCAAACCCGGCATCGATCAAATCGTGAACCGTCGCGAGCAAGCCTTCGCGACCATCGCGCTCGCTTACGAAGTCGAAAACTTGCGGCAACTCCCGCAACAAACCCGCTTCGGATTGCACGGCCTCGCGCACGAGTGCCGCAAAGAGCAAATCGAACGTCGTCGCATCGACACGACTTCGCGCAAGAGCTTCCTGAGCAACATAGAAAAGTGTCTGCACGACAACGCCGACCAAGGATGTGCCAAACTCTTGTGTAAGCTTCGCAGCGATCTGCCGACGCAAACGATCGCTTGCCACGACGATCCGCACGGGCTGCGCGAGCAAGCGCGGATCGCGACGCGCCTCTTCGCAGAGCGCTGCCACCTCGGCGATCAAGCCCGCCTCGACGGCACGCGCACCGCTCCACACCCAAAGCGCCGAGCGGGATTGATCGCCTGACCCCGTGGATTGCTCTTGTTCCATCTCGCCCTGCATCACGCCTTTCCTTCTCACGCTGCACGACTCCCGCGCCGCGCGGGTAGCGGTTTTGGATCTTTGAGCAGCAGTCTTTCTCCGCTACGCCAAGACGATCATCCGGACGACGGTGTACGCATTTCCTCGAAATTTTGCGAGTTCCCCAGCCTATAAGTCGCTACTCCGTGAGGCAATCAAGAAGACAGCGTGACCGCACAAAATGGCTTGAGGCAAAAACCGCCCATGACGCAGCGTGCGCAAAAAACAATCCCCGATGATGGAGTCTCCCTACTTAACATTGGTAACTTGCCCCAAGGGACAAAAGTGCGACGACTCCTTGCGCCTCGTGGTTTTTCTTCTTTTCTTGAACGGCGTTGGCTAAGGTATGCGGGGACGCGGCGCGTCAATTGACTTGAAGTTCATTCCACAAATTGCTCAGGGAAAAAATCGCTCAAGACAAACGAGTCTTGGCTCAGAACGGCTGCACACGTTTGCACGTCACATGGGTCGAATTACACACGTAAAAATTTTGCGGCAAGCGCTCGCCGGCCAGCTACGGCAGAACGCAGCGACGCAAAGGAAGTGAAGAGGAAAAGTTTTGGGAAGTGTTTCCTACGGAATTGAACTCGCCTTGCGCTCGATGACCGTGCCGCTTTTTCTCGGCGCGCGTTGGGCAAGCCAGCGCGGTGAATTCGTTTTCGATGAAGTGCCGCCGCCGCCGAAGAATTGGTCCGTGCTTGCGAAGCTCCTTTTGGACGAAGCTTTTTTCGTGAGCGAATTGATCTCCGCGACGGTGATCTTCGATCCCACGATTCGCGAACGCGCAGCCGAAGGCGTGCAAGACTCCTTGCAGTTCATGCAAGATCACGGCTGGATCGAAAAACCGGCGCGCTATCACCAAACACCGCCGCCGCTCCTGCGCCCCGAAATCAGCCAAGCCCGCGATCGAGGCATTCCGTACTTCCATCTTCAATTCGAAAGTGGTTACGAGCCGCACGAAGGCGAGCCCGGTCGCGAACGATGGCTCGCGTACAAAAAGAACACCATTGCACACGCTTATGTGTTACAGCACGACGACGGACCGCGACCCTGGGTTGTGGGCATCCACGGCTTCCGCATGGGCACACCGATGGTGAATTTCACCGCGTTCAAAGCGCAATGGCTGCACGAGGTCGTGGGCTTGAATGTCGCGTTCCCTGTTTTGCCGTTGCACGGTGCGCGCAAATACGGACGGCGCGGCGGCGACGGATTTTTCTCGGGCGATTTCGTCGATACGCTGCATGCCCAAGCGCAAGCACTCTGGGACGTGCGACGCATTTTGAGCTGGATCCGCTCGCAAGACGAAGACGCCAAGATCGCCGTCTATGGGCTTTCGCTCGGCGGCTTCACGACGGCACTCACAGCCGGCTTCGAAAAAGATCTCGATTGTGTCATCGCCGGAATTCCCGCCACCGACTTCGCAGCACTCGCACGCTGGAATGTGCCGAAGCCCGTGCGCCGACTCGCGGAACGTCAAGGCACGGGACTCATCACAGAAGAAACAGAGAAACTTTTAAGTGTCGTTTCGCCGATCCACTTCAAACCGAAAGTCAAACGCGAAAATCTTTTCATCTTTGCCGGTGCCAACGATCGACTCACGCCCCCCGATCACGCGCGCAATCTCTGGCGACATTGGGGACGCAACCACATCGAGTGGTACGAGGGCGGACACGTCTCGTTCATGTTCGAGGCCAAGGTGCAAAATCTGATTTTGAAGGCTCTGCACAAGACCGGGATCATCGATGCCGACACCATACGTTACGCACAGCTCGGACACGAACTCCCCTAAGCCACCTCGGGCCCATTCCGTTTTTTGAGTGCTTCCGCAAACTAGAGTTGCTGTTTTCCGTCGGTGGAGAACAACTCGCATTCTGGAAGTAGAATGAATCCGGAGCTCTCGAAATCGACTCGCTCAAAAAAGTGTCGCGTCGCGCAGCGCCACGACACTGTAGACGTCGTAGCGAATGCCCTTGGCGGCATGCGCCGTCACCGGATGCGGCGCTAGCGGCGGAGCATGAGTCGGACGTTTTACGACAACGCGCTTCGTCGCCATTGTGCAAGCCATCGCAAAAAGCTCCGCGGCATCCAAATCTTCTCCGACGATTCGCCGCAAAATACGCATTGCTTTTTTCTCCCGCGCCGATTTGCCACGCGGCGGAAACATGGGATCCAAATACACGACATCCCAAAGAGGAGTGACGCTTTTTTGAGTCAGTTCGCGCGCATCCGTTTCGAGAAGCGAAATTCGCGCAACGATTTCGGGAGAAGTCGCAGCGGCCTGCGCAAGCCCTTCGCGAAGCAATGCCGCCACGACGGGCGAACGCTCCACGGCAAACACTTCGTGACCAAGTGCGGCAATCAAAAAGCTGTCTTGCCCAAGTCCTGCCGTCGCATCGAGAACACGAAGAGGCGACGATCCCTCTCGTCGACCGAGCGCTCGTGCAAGCGGCTGATTTTTGCGACGACCTTGCGGTGACGAAATGTCGAGCGCCGCAAAATCCGCCACGAGCGGGCGCAACCAACCGTGTTTGGCGCTCTCGTCCGGCGCGGCCCGCGCATGCAGCGAAACGCTCGAATCCGCAAAGACGAGCGCCATTTCGCTCGCCGCTTCGCGCACATCGACCCACGGCAAATTCGCGCGCACAGCAAAAGCCCGTGCTGCATCATTCGTGTGTATGCTCGCGCCTGGCTCCGAAGTCACCGCAACTCCGAGGGTGGATGTTGCATGCGGTTTTCGAACGGGAAAATCGGAATCTCGATTCATCGCGTTGCATTCCTCTCCCTGTCCTTGCATGGCGTGCGAATCCCAAACATTCCGGACAGCGGCAAACGACTCTCGCCCCGCAAGGACTGCAACGGCGCAACGCATCGCACACAAGAACTTCTGCTGCCTTCCGCTTCTTGCATGCGGGGTTGCGTCCATCACCGACGGTGCAATACCAACTCAAATTTCTCAAAGCCTACAAAAAAACAGAACGAATCCAGATGGACAAACTCAAACGACACAGAAAAGAGTCATTCATTTTGTGGATCTTTGCTTTCCGGAGCTTTGTTTCGGGGCGCCCACAAGCAAGCGTCCGATATTCTAGCAAGCAACGCCGTCCCACGCGGACTCGAACACGCGATGCCTGCAAAAGCAAAAAATCCTTGCACACGACTCCGCACCGCGCGGTACGCTTGACGTATGCAACCGCAAATTGGCATCCCTCTTGCTCTCGACACTCGCGAACCCTCAAGCTCGAACCGACGCTACGAACGCTTGGAGCGATCCTATGTCGAGGCCGTCGAGGAAGCGGGCGGGGTGAGCTTGGGTTTGCCGCTCCACGCTTCGCCCGCACGACTGCTTCGGAGTATCGATGCCTTGCTTCTGCCCGGCGGCGGCGATTTTGCACCCCCTGCTTGGACTTCTCCCGAGAGCAGCGAAACCTATCCGCCAGGCGTGTTTCGATTCGCAACACCGGAGACGATCGAATTTCAAAGCGCGTTGTTTGCGGAAGCCATGCGCATGCAAAAGCCCGTGTTCGGCATTTGCTTTGGCATGCAACTGATGGCGCTCTCGAGCGGCGGTGCGCTGCATTACCACCTGCCCACCGATCTTCCACACGCGCCATCGCATCAACTCCAAGATCCGGCTGCGCTCCATTCGATCGAAATTGAAGCGGGTTCTCTGCTGGCGCGCAGCCTCGGCCCGCACGAAACCGCAGTCAATAGCCGCCATCATCAAGCCGTCGCAAGCGTCGGTGTGCATTGGAAGATCAGCGCGCGCAGTCGCGATACGGTGATCGAAGCTATCGAGTGTACATCCGCCGCATTTTGCCTTGGCGTACAGTGGCACCCCGAGAACATGAGCGACCTACACCGAAAAGCGTTGTTTCGTTCTTTTGTGCAAGCGGCGACAAGCATGCGAGGCTAGGGAAATCCGGCGAAAGAACACTGCCGCACGCGAGGGCGATGTTTTCCGGCGGAGAAAATGCAACTCGCATGCATCAAGCGAAGTGAATCAGCGGCTCTCTAACTCGGATCGGAAGAATCCGAGTTCGCGTGCTCTCGCGGAGAGCGACGCACAACGGTGTCGTCGTTCTCCGACGATGCAGGTTCTGCATTTTCCCGAGAAGAGCGCGCCACTGCGGTCGCTGCGGAAGCGTGAGATCCCGTGCTCGCCGCAGCCTTCGAAGCCTTCTCACTCGATTTGGATTTCGATTTGGGTTTTGAGTGCACTCGCTTGGACTGAGTTTTTCTTTTGCGGAGCGAAGCGGTTGCTTGCGCATGCGCCGCCTCGCTGCACCCGGCTTCGGCGCGCAATTCTTGATACGCCGCTTCGAGATCTCCGACGAAACGACACAAGTCGGGAAGCTCATCCCAATCGCCAATCAAGCCGCAATGTACGCGGCCGCAATAACTGAACAGCGCAATGGCAAGGCCTTGATCGTGAAAGAGCGGAGCATGCGGATACACTTCCAGCAGTTGGGCACCGAGCTGATACAACGGGAACGAAGGCCCAGGCACATTCGTCACGAGCAAATTGTACGGCTTCGCACGATTGACAACCCCGACACCCGCAAGTGTCAAGATACGAATCCCCAACCACTCGTTCGCCTGACTGATGAGTGCCAAACCTCTTTCGAGATGCACGACTCTCGAATGATGCGAAGTCTTGCAGACCTGGAGCAAGCGACGCACGGGATCTTTCTCGGCGATCGGAAGTTCGAGCATCCACATCGATACGCAATTTGCGGACGTTCGATCCTCTGCGCGACGCACATCCACCGGAATCACGACCTTGAAATCGAGACCCTCCAAGTGCACGCCACGACGCTCCAAAAAGCGATGCAGTGCACCGGCCACCGTGGCGAGCAGAATGTCATTCAGTGTGCCGCCAAAGCGTTTTTGAATCCCGAGCATCTCGTCGATCGAAAAACTCGTCCAATCGACGCGGCGCTGCGGACCAATCTCTTGATTGAGCGGCGTCTTGGCGCATCTGCGAAACCCTGCGTCAAGCGTGCGTCGAATCGCCCTCGCAGCATCCTTCGCCAACTCCATTATGTGTTGCGCATCCGGAAACGTCTCGCGCAGTGCTTCGAGCGCATGCTTCGGTAGCGCCAAACGGCGCAGTGCTTCATCGCGCACGATTTCAAACCCTTGCGGCGGGCGACGCGGAACCCACACCGGCGCTTCTTTGACGTCGGTGTCCTTGGCGGAAGCGGACATCAACACCGCCGCAAAACTCACACCGGACTTTCCGTCCATGACCGAATGATGTGTTTTCCAAATCATGGCGAAACGATCGTCGGCGAGTCCTTCGACAACCCAGATTTCCCAAAGCGGCTTGTCGCGACGCAGCGGTTGCGAAAACACATGTCCCGCCAATGCTTTCAACTGATCGTTCGTGCCTGGCTTGGGCAGGCTCGTGTGCTGCACATGACAGGAAAGATCGAACTCGGAGTCGTCGATCCAGATCCAACTCTTTTGAATGGGCGTATACGCAAGTTTTTGTCGGCAACGCGGGGCCAGATGCAAACGCGAAGCAATGTGCGCGCGAATCCGATCGATATCGAGCCCACCGTCGGTGCGACAAAGCGGCTTTGCCTCGAAAATAGCGGTGCCACCGATATGCATGTGGACCGACGGCGTTTCGAACATCAAATACATGCTGTCTTGTTGCGACAGTCGTTCGTAACCACAATCCTGCATCGGATGACTTCCTTCTGCACGCGTCAGATGCAAACTCTTCGTCCGCTTTTTTTCGAAAACCTCGGCTTCATTCCGCTGCACGAAGACGATTCTTTTTCACCGACGGAAATCCTGCATTCCGATCGGTGAAAGTGCCTGAAGAACAGACTCGAGCCTTCTTCGATCATCTCGGATCAATTCTATTTTCGGAGCGCTTTCGCAAACCATGGCGGATGCTTTCCGTCGGTGGAAAATCAACCCGCCTTCATCAGACGAAATCAATCAGAGCCTCTTTAGAGAATGGACTCCGCCACCAACTCGAAAGCTTCGGTCTGTCCGCCTGCAAGAAGCATCGTACCGACGGGCGACTTCTTCCACACTTCGAGTCGTTCTTGAATGCGCTCGCGCGGCCCGATCAGTGCAAGTTCGTCGATCAAGGAATCCGGAATGAGCGCAATCGCCTCGGCTTTCTTGCCAACCAAATACAGATCTTGAATTTTCTCTGCGACCTCGCCGTAGCCGAGCGCCGTGATGTAGTCCTTGTAAAAATTCTTCGACTTCGCGCCCATGCCACCGATGTACAAGCCGAGCCAATTCTTGAGGGGTTGCGCCAGCGCCTTCACATCCGCGCCAAGCAACACCGGCACTACCGGCGCAATGTCGAAGTTGTCGAGGCTCTTGCCGCCGCCCGCCTTCGCAAAACCTTTCTTCAAATGCGGTTCGAAGATGTCGAAGCGTTCCGGATTCATGCAAGTCAGCAAGAGTCCGTCGGCGATTTCGGCTGTGGACTCGATCCCCTTCGGACTCATCGAACCGATGTAAATCGGAATCTCTTTGCGTCCGTGCAAAATGCTCTTGAGTGGTTTGCCGAGCCCCTGCGCGCCAGGACCGCGATACGGCATTTGAATGCGCTCGCCTTGGAAGTCGATGCGTCCTTCGCGTGCAAAGATCTGACGCAAAATAGTGACATATTCGCGTGTCCAGGTGATCGGCTTGGAAAACGGTTGCGCGTGCCAACCTTCTACGACTTGCGGGCCCGACGTGCCAAGCCCAAGAATCATGCGTCCACCCGAAAGTGCATCGAGTGTCATCGTCGTCATCGCGCAGCATGCGGGAGAACGTGCCGGAATCTGCGCCACGGCCGTCCCAAGCCGAATCTTTTGCGTTTGCGCCGCGATCCAAGCGAGCGGCGTCATCGCATCCGAACCGTAAGCTTCGGCCGTCCACACCGAATCAAAGCCCAACGCTTCAACGTGTCGGATCAAATCGATGTTGATCGAAACGGCTGCCCCGGAATACGCAATCATCAGACCCAGTTTCTTTTTCATTTTTCTACGCTCCTCTCCTTTGTAAAGTCGTGCGCCCTTTGGATTTGCTTCGTCGCGTTTTGCAAGTGCGTGTTGGTTTGCATTGGCTCGCGCATTTTCCCGCACGAAAAGAAATGGAAGACAACTCGATGCACGCTTTCGTCTTTGCGGTTTGCGTCTCACTTCCGTCGGTGGGTCGCTTCGCATCGCAGCGTTTTCGGACGTGACCATAGCCGATCTGCGTACACCTGCGTAGCGACGCAAATTCGATTCAGTCGGACGAAAGATCGCGCAAGCGCAACAAGTGACTCAAAATTCGCTCTATCTCCGTGCGCTCAAACGAATCGGATCCGGGCGGAAACGCGACGCATGCATGCGGACCGGTCGCACCGATATCGATGTAATTCGCACCCATCGCAATCAGCGCGCGGATATCGAGCCCGCGTGTCAGCTCCGAGATAGGCTCGAAATCCTCGCGCGCATCAACTTCAAGAGGATTGACGAGAGGCTCGCTCAGCGCGAACGAAAGTGTCGCCACGCCCTGCGGAGAAACTTCGACGCGATACTCGATCCCGCGATACATCCCCGTCGCTCCCTGCTCCAAAACGGGTCGCAACACGCTTCGCGAGGCGAGCCCCTCCTGCCCGGCTTCTTCATTCGACGCTTTTTTGCGTCGCACCCATCTCACTGCGACAAATGCGACAAGCAAAACGAATACGACGAGCACCACGGATACCACGAGCATGATCGCACCTCTCTACGGAACCTCGGACGCGTTTCGCTTCCGGCATACGAATTGATTTTCACCGACGGAAAGAATCAACCCGAATTCGTAAAAAACCTCGGGAAGCGAAATACATCCGAACCTCCCGAATCTTCGTTGCGCAAAAAAACACACCACGCAAAACCGAATTTTGCAGTTCGACTACAAGTGACGCGCGACGGCATCGACTTCTTGCGACGAACCCAGAATCACCGCTGTGCGCTGATGCACTTTCTCGGGTTTCACTTCGAGCAAACGCGTCTTTCCGACGAGCGCCTTGCCACCTGCTTGCTCGATGATCTGCGCCATCGGATTGGCTTCATAGAGCAAGCGCAATTTCCCTTGTGGATTTTTTTTCGTCGGTGGATAGAGAAAAACTCCGCCCTTGAGCAAGGTGCGATGCACGTCGGCCACCATCGAGCCGATGTAGCGTGCGGCGTAACCGCTCGCGTGCGCAAAATCGAGATAGTCCTGATAACCCTTGGGAAAATCGTTGCGATAGGCTTCGTTGATCGAATAAATTTTCTTTGCGGTCGGGATCGACACTTTTTCTTGTACGAGCAAAAAAGAACCCGTCGCCGGGTCGAGCACATACATATCCACGCCGTCGCCGAGCGTCAGCACCAGCAACACCGACGAGCCATAAAGGATGTAGCCTGCGGCGACTTGTTGCGTCCCGGGCTGCAAAATGGCGGCTTGCGTCGAAGCATCCACGCCCACGTTGCGCAGGATGCTAAAAATCGTTCCTACACCGACGGCAAAATCGATGTTCGAAGAACCGTCGAGCGGATCGAAAAGCACGCCATACTCGCCATCTCCCTTGCGGCGCTCCAGGATCAAAGCCTGCTCTTCTTCCTCCGACGCAATCACACCCACTGCAGCGCAATTCGAAAGACAATCGATCAGGACGGCGTTCGAAAAGACATCGAGCTTTTGCTGTTGTTCGCCTTGGACGTTCACGTTTTCGACCGCACCGACCACATCGGCGATTCGCGCGCGGCGCACTTTGTTTTGGATGATTTTCCCGGCAAAGGCGATCTCATTCAAAATCGCCGCAAGCCCTGCATCACAATCGCTGCGATGACGCAAATGATTGTCGAGCGTGATCAGCTTTTCTCCGCTGGTCGTGCGTTGCTCCGTCATGCTGTCTCCAACTCCACTTCTTTTTTGCTTCGGGAATCTTGCACGCATTCCCTTTTTTGAGTTCGTTTGTCGTTCCATGCGCTTTTCTCCGTCGGAAAATGAACATCGGAGAGAAAGCATTTTCGAGACGAAGGAAATCCGCGCCTCCTTAGCTTGCTTTGCACAAACCTTTTTCGCGAATGAAGTCCTCCGTAAACGCTGCCGCTTTCTTCTGGTTGTCGAGCATCGAGTCGCACAGAAATTTTTCGAGCATGCCGCCAACGCCAAAAATTTTGACGACGAACTCCACCTCGCAAATCCGCTCCATTTCGGCACCGTGCGCCTCGGTCCAAATGACGCCCGTGGTCTTCACCTTGTCCCCGAAAGTCGAAGTCGTCATTTCAAATTTCCAGCGTCCGGTTTTTGCATCCCACTGACCCTTTTCGGTGTATGTCACCGAATCTCCGAACAACTTGCGCAGCGGTCCGGGGAGCTCCACCACGGGCGTACAACAAATGACACGCTTGAGTGACGTCGCGACATCGCCTTTTTGCTCGAGCACTTCCATGCTTTTGTTGCCAAGCGCCTCCGACAAGCCGCAGTTGTACTCCGTATCGAAAAACACTTCGCTCCAATACTGCGCGGGCGGAATCGGGAAACGATGACGAACGGTTTTTTTCACGTTTTTCTCCTCGCATGTGCAGGCGGCCGCGAAAACTTTCCATAGCCACCTGCAGCTCGCAAACGAGTTGCCATCGTCGCACAAAGCTCGATCCGAAATGACGAGAAACCGCGTAAGCACCCGTTCCTTGACAGGATTTCCGGAAATGATCACCTTATCTGCATCCGAGGATATAGTGCCGCGCCACGCATCGACAAACGCCACGCAGCGGCACGCAACTTCCAACGAAAAGGACTCGCACCCAAGAAGGGTTCGACCAAGAATCGTCGACTCTGCGGGGGAAAGCACCGACCCAAGTCCGTCTCGAGTGCAAATCAAGCTTTGTGCGTGAGCAAAAAACACGCCTTGAGGAGAAGACCATGACTACGAAAACCGATCGTCCGCCGTTCAAAGTGAAAGACCTCAGCCTGCACGAATTTGGTCGCAAAGAGTTGCGACTCGCCGAATATGAAATGCCGGGCTTGATGGCGCTGCGCCGACGCTATGCCGGGCAAAAGCCACTCGCAGGAGCGCGCATCATGGGCAGTTTGCACATGACCATTCAAACCGGCGTCTTGATCGAAACTCTGACTGCGCTTGGTGCCGATGTGCGCTGGGTGAGCTGCAATATTTTCTCGACCCAAGATCATGCGGCGGCGGCCGTGGCCATCGGTCCGAACGGCACCCTCGAAAAACCGCAAGGCGTGCCCGTCTTTGCCTGGAAGGGCGAGACGCTCGAAGAATATTGGTGGTGCACGCGCGAGGCGCTGATCTGGCCGGAAGGACAAGGCCCGAATCTGATCGTCGACGACGGCGGCGACGCCACGCTGCTGATCCACAAAGGTGTCGAGTTCGAAAAAGCCGGCAAAGTGCCCGACTTTCGGCCCGAGAGCGAACCCGAAGAATGGGGCGTGATCCTCGAAGTGCTGCGCCGCGAACTCAAAACCAGCCCGACGCGCTGGCAAAACATGGCCAAGACACTTCGTGGTGTAAGTGAAGAAACCACCACCGGCGTGTTGCGCTTGAAGCAAATGCAACACGACGGCACGCTGCTCTTCCCCGCGATCAACGTGAACGACTCGGTGACGAAGAGCAAATTCGACAACATCTACGGCTGCCGACACTCGCTCGTCGACGGAATCGCACGCGCTTCGGATGTGATGATCGGCGGAAAAGTGGCCGTCGTCTGCGGCTATGGCGACGTCGGCAAGGGCTGCGCGCAGGCACTCCACGGACAAGGCGCACGCGTCATCGTGACGGAAATCGATCCGATCTGCGCACTGCAGGCTTCCATGGCCGGTTTCCAGGTGAGCCCGCTCGACGAAGTCGTTTCGACGGCCGACATCTTCATCACCGCAACGGGCAATTTTAAAATCATCACCGTCGAACATATGAAGAAGATGAAAGACAAAGCCATCGTCGGAAACATCGGACACTTCGACAACGAGATCGACATGGCGGGCTTGCAAAAAATCCCGGGAATCGAACGCATCAACATCAAGCCGCAATACGACGAGTGGCGCTTTCCCGACGGACATAGCGTGATGATTCTCGCCGAAGGACGTTTGCTTAACTTGGGTTGCGCCACGGGACACCCGAGTTTCGTCATGTCCACCTCATTCACGAACCAGGTTTTGGCGCAGCTCGAACTCCACCAAAACACGGGTGGCTACGAAAAGAAAGTGTATGTGCTGCCCAAGAAGCTCGACGAAGAAGTGGCACGCTTGCACCTCGAGCACCTCGGGATTCGTCTCACGACGCTCACGAAAGAACAGGCCGATTACATCGGAATCCCCGTCGAGGGACCGTACAAGACGGACGGTTACCGCTACTAAGACACGCGCGTTTGCGACGCGTCGTACGGCAGGCTTTCCCATGACACAGAGCGAGAAAGCACGGCGGATCCAGAAAATCCTGAATCGGATTTATCCGGATCCGCCGATTCCGCTCCAACACCAAAATGCGTTTACGTTGCTCGTTGCCGTTTTGCTCTCGGCGCAATGCACCGACGAACGCGTCAATCGCGTGACGCCCGCTTTGTTTGCGCGCGCAGCGACGCCTGCACAAATGGCAGCACTCTCCGAAGCCGACATCCTCGCCTTGATCCGATCTTGTGGTCTTGCACCGTCGAAGGCAAAACACATCGCGGCGCTTTCCAAAATTGTGACGGAACACTACGACGGCAACGTTCCACAAACTTTCGAAGCACTCGAGGGCCTGCCGGGCGTAGGCCACAAAACAGCAAGCGTCGTGATGTCACAAGCATTTCATCAGCCCGCATTTCCCGTCGATACGCACATCCACCGACTCGCTGCGCGCTGGGGACTGAGCTCAGGAAAATCCGTCGTGCAAACCGAACGCGATCTCAAAGCCCTTTTTCCACCATCGAGCTGGAACAAGCTTCATCTGCAAATCATTTACTTTGGTCGCGAACATTGCCCCGCGCGTGGACACGATTTTTCGAAGTGCCCCGTCTGTAGCTGGTGTAGCCAAGAGGCAACTCGCAAAACACCTTCGCAAGC
>JADFDR010000189.1 GCA_018262735.1 Geobacter sp. | reverse complement strand
CTCCACGAAATCATCGTGCTAAACGCGAAACAAAAAGCGGTCAACGAGAGCAAGATTGGAAACCAGGGAAAGACCGTCGCAAACGCCCACGAAGTCATGGCGATGCCGGTGCCCGCCTCGGGCGTTTCGTAGGCACCCGTCACCACCAACACGAGGCCGGTCATATTGCAAACGAGGATGGTGTCGATGAACGGTTCGAGAAGCGCCACGATGCCTTCGCGAACGGGTTCTGGCGTGCTTGCCGCCGAGTGCGCGATCGAAGCGGAGCCGATGCCGGCTTCGTTGCTGAACGCGGCGCGTTTGAACCCTTGCACGACGGCACCGGCCATGCCGCCAAACGCGGCGTTGGGCGTGAACGCCAAGCGCACGATCGTTTCGAGTCCGTCGATCAAATGCTCGCTGTGCAGGATCAGGATGAGAAACCCGCAAAGGATGTAGGTGACACACATAAATGGCACTAAGAGCCCCGCAACCTGCCCGATGCGTTTGATGCCGCCGATGATGACGAGCCCAACCAGGATCGCGAGAGGTACACCAAAAAATGTACCCGCAGTGGTCGAGTGTTCGACCCCGAGTACCGAGATGATTTGGAAGTAGGATTGGTTGGCTTGGAACATATTGCCGGCGCCAAAACTTCCGCCGATACACAGAATTGCGAAAATCACCGCGAGTACTTTGCCAAGGCCCGGCAAGCCGAGTTCTGCGAGGCCGTCCTTGAGATAGTGCATCGGGCCGCCGGAGACGCGACCGTCGAGACGTATGACGCGATATTTTTGGCCGAGCGTGCATTCCGCAAATTTCGAGGTCATGCCGAGGAATCCCGCGACGGTCATCCAGAACACCGCGCCCGGGCCGCCGAGCCCGACGGCCACGGCGACACCGGCAATATTGCCGAGTCCGACGGTGGCAGAGAGTGCCGCCGATAACGCTTGAAAGTGAGAAAGTTCGCCCGGATCTTCCGGGCGCGAATAGCGGCCAAGTACGCAGTCGATGGCGTGTCGAAAACCACGAAAGTTGATGAACCGGAAGCGCAGCGTGAAGAAAACCGCGCCGAACATCAGCCAGGCGACGACGAGCGGGAGTTTGATCCCGGTTTCGGCGTCATCCCAAAACCAGAGATCGCAAAACAAAACTCGGGCAAGCGGCCCGACGATGTGCGCGCCCACGAACTGATCGAGTGTGGCGGCAAAGCCCGCCGATTCTGCTTCCACGCCATTCCCCCTACTTGAAGTGGTCTATACGCAATTTTATGTCGTTCGTCTTTGTGGTGTTCGAGTATTCCTACGGTTCGCGCGTTAGGTAGGTGTATTCTTGCAAGCCTTGCTCGTAGTGGCGCCGCAAGCGCGCCGAGTCTTCGAGGCTGATCTCGCCTGCGCGCATGGCCTTTTCGATCGTGCGGCGCACGGTTTCAATCAAGAGGGAACGATCGTACTGGACGTAGCTCAGCACCTCGTCCACGGAGTCGCCTTCCACGACGTGTTCGACGCTGTACAAGCCGTCGTCGTCGATGTTCACGTGAACCGCATCGGTGTCACCAAACAAATTGTGCAAGTCGCCGAGAATTTCTTGGTAGGCACCGACGAGGAACACCCCGATGTAGTACGGCTTGTCGTTCCAGGGGTGCAGTTCGAGCACCTTCTTGATCTCGCGCTGATCGATGAAGCGATCGATCTTGCCGTCGCTGTCGCAGGTGAGATCTGCAAAGACACCGCGGCGTGTCGGCTCTTCCTGCAAGCGATGGATCGGCATCACCGGAAAAAGTTGTTTCACGGCCCAGTGATCGGGTGCGGATTGAAAGACGGAGAAATTGCCGAAATAGGTGTCGGCAAGTTCTTTTTCGAGGCTTTCGAATTCTTCCGGAACCTCGTCGAGTTCGCGCAACAAGTTCAGAATTTTTTCGGCGCAGTGATGGAACCCGCTTTCGGCGCGCGCGCGATCGCGCAAACTCATATGTCCGAGCGTGAAGAGCGTGATCGCTTCTTCTTTGAGCTGCAAGCTGTTGTGATAAGACTCGGAGAGATTCTTGTGCGTTACCGTCGCTGCGACTTCGGCAAGCTCTTGCAGCACGCGCTGATCGTCTTCCGTCACAGGCTCAGGCGCTTTGCCGGTGAGGATTTCGTTGACGCCGAGTACGTCGAAGATCAACACTGAATGGTGTGCAACGAGCGAGCGGCCCGATTCGGTGACGATGTCGGGATGCGGCACATCGTTTTCGTCGCAGGCCTCAAGCACGGCGCCAATCACACCGTTGGCGTATTCCTGGATCGAGTAATTTTTTGAGGAATGAAAATTGGTCTTGGAGCCGTCATAGTCAATGCCGAGCCCGCCACCGACGTCGATGATTTTCAGTTTGACGCCCATCTGACAAAGCTCGACAAAAACTCGTGTCGCTTCGCGAAGCGCATCTTTGTGCGCACGGATCGCGGTGATTTGCGAGCCGATGTGGAAGTGCAGCAACTCGAGGCAGTCGAGCATGTCCTCGGCGCGCAGACGCTCGATGGCGCTCATGATTTCCGAGGCGGACAAACCGAATTTCGAGCGCTCGCCCGTCGACTCGACCCATTTCCCGGCGCCCTTCGTGCTGAGTCGCGCGCGAATGCCAATGTGCGGACGGATACCGAGTTCGCGCGCGGTCTTGATCAAGAGATCGAGTTCGTTTTGGCGATCGATCACGATGACGGGGTAGCGCCCGAGACGTTGTGCGAGCAGTGCGGTTTCGAGATACGCACGATCTTTGTAACCGTTGCAGATGATGAGTGCGTTGGGCGTGTCGAGCAAAGCGAGCGAGATCAGAAGTTCCGGTTTGCTGCCGGCTTCGAGACCGAGCGCGAACGGCGCACCGTGTTCGACCATCTCTTTCACGATGTGACGTTGTTGATTCACTTTGATCGGATACACACCGCGGTAACGCCCGTGGTAGTCGTATTCGCGAATGGCGCGCTGGAATGCGCTGTTGATCGTGTGCAAGCGGCTGGCGAGGATGTCGGGGAAGCGGATCAAGAGCGGTGTGCGCAGGCCGCGATGCTGCAAGTCTTTTAAAAGATCGAGCAAGTCGATTTTCGGGCCTTGCGCGCCTTTGGGTTGTACGACCACGTTGCCTTGGGCGTTGACCGAGAAAAAATCGGAACTCCAGTTGGTGACACTGTAGAGTTTCAGGCTGTCCTCTGTGGTCCAGTGTCCCATTCTTGTTGTCCTCCGATTTTGAATGCGCGGCGCGGAATCCCGTGTTTCGGCGTTGAAAGTGAATTGGAAAAGATCGTCTTGCCGTTGCAATCTCGCGAGCACTTTGCGATCGAGCTTTGCGTTGGATTGCAATCTCACTGCGCGCTGTTCCGTCGAGAATCGCGCACATGGCGAGAACCCGG
>JADFDR010000188.1 GCA_018262735.1 Geobacter sp. | reverse complement strand
TCTCGTCGGTGCAATCTTCAATTATGTGTTGGCGCTCTGGCTCGGCCTTCCCTTCCTCAAACGGTTCGGAAAGTATTGCTTTGTCCCCGAGACAGCCTTCGATCGCGCCGAAGTTTATTTTCGAGAGCACGGCGAAATCACGACTTTCGTCGGACGCTTGCTCCCTGCCATTCGTCAGTTGATTTCGATTCCCGCCGGACTTGCGCGGATGAACTTTGCTCGGTTTCTCTTCTACACCGGATTTGGTGCCGGGCTTTGGTGCACGATCCTCGTCGCCATCGGCTACATCGCAGGCACAAACGAAGCCGTCTGGCGCCCGCTACTGGGCAAGGCAACAGGCTGGGTGCTCGCCGGGCTCGTGGTGATCGTCGGAGCGTACGTTTTGCATTCTTTCGGCAAGAAGCGAAAGCAACGCAACACCAATATGTGACGCTAGAAATTCTCGAGTTGTGCTGCTACGGCTTGCGATAGCCGTCGATCAGGCTTTCGAAGCGATACTGCTTCGCCGGACCAAGCACGAGTTGCTCAAGCACACCGACGGCTTCTTCGTCGCCAAAGCGGATGCGGCAAACCTGCTCGACATGGATGTGATGGAACGCCATCGGATCGAGCTTGTCGAGTTCCCAGACTTCGCCCTCGATCGCATACTCACCCTTCCAGAACGCGTGTCCCCATTGCGGATGCAGATAACCAAGGCTCAGGAGCTGAAACGTGCAAAGCGGCTCAAGCGTAACGCGCGTTTCCTTCTCGCCATCCATTTGAATGATTAGCTCCGCACCTTGGCTGCGGCGCGTGCCGGGAATCCAGTCGACATTGTGCGAGATCACTTTTCCGTGTCGGACTTCTTTCTCGAAGTCGTCGGGAATCTTACTCTTGTCGGTGTACTTCGGAACGATCTCGGCTTTCACGTTCTTCGGTCTTCCGTCGGAATCTTCGTCAACGATCAACATCGCGCAGCGATCCTTGAGGTGGATCGGCGCCCAAAGCCAAAACAACTGCGGCATCGGCCCCGGTGCGCCCGGCGCGCCTTGTCCGACGGGGCGCACGCCCCACGAACGATCGCGGCAGGCATAGCTCGTCTCTTTCGTGAGCGTAATGCGTTTGCCATCGACGACGATGTAGCCTTCCCAGTGTCCGAACTGCGCGAAGCGGCTCGTCTCCATCATTTTGTACGTGCCAAAACTTCGCGTCATGGTTTGTTCTTCGATCGGAATCGTCGCGGCGTGAAACGTGAGATCACATTCCAGTGTCGTTTCTTTGTTTGGCTCGACGACGAGCCGCAGCGTGCGCATCGGTTCGTTGATTTGCACCGAGAAAGGACCAACGCGTGTTTCCGTGCGCTCTTGGGGAGCAAGTCGCGAAACGTGGAGCGCATACTGGCGGCCTTGATGCACGATGCTGAAGTGAGCATCCATGATGCGGCGGTTCGGATACACGCCGAGACTCGCGCAGAAGAAATACTCGCCGCTGAACGGATAGCCGTGGAAGAAGTAGCGATCGTAATAATTGAGGTCGCCGGAAACCGGGTGCGCGATCGGGAAATTGGTTTGATGAATCGGATAATCGTCGAAGCGGTTCAACATGAGTTTGCCTTTCGCGAATGCAGGTTGGGATTGCGTGGGTCGATCGTGCCTTGAACAAAGCGCATTGGCTTTGCCGCAAACGTGGCCGTGACTCTACGGGCGATTGTCAAATTCGCAAGCCATCTCTATCGACTCGCAAACAGAAACCGTTTTGCACATGCACACCGACGGCAAAATGCGAAATTCCTCGGCAAAAGAAAAGCAACGTGAGTGCGTTTTCGTGCGGCTATTTTGCGCGGGCGACGGCGTATTGCGCGAGGTCCTTGGCGATCTTGTTCGTCCACCAGCGCATCCCCGGCCCGCCGACGGCCATGAGGACGCGATAGATGCCGCACGGCTCAAAAGCGATGGTCCAGCGCAGCTTCGAGCGGCCTCCCCCGAGATCCGTCACGACGTAGTCTTCCGCAAAGGCAGACCAAATTTTCTGATTGGCGTCGGTGAAGCAGAACGTCATGCGTTCGTTTTGCTCCCATGCGAGAAAGAGTTCTTCGACGATGAGGCCGCCTTTCAGCGTCACCATGCGCTTCGTGCCGACACCGAACGGACGCGGCGTCGTCCACTCGACTTTTTCGATACCAAACGCCCAAACCGGCCACGAATTTTCATCTTCGAAAATTCGGAACAACGCAGCAGGGCTTGTCGGGATTTCACGCTCGACGACGAAGCGACACGGCGCAGTCTCAAAAAAATCCGGGGTGACGACGCGACATTCGAACATTGCAAGATCTCCCTTGATCGCCGCTGCGGCATCGTCGTGAAATGGATCGTCGCAACATGCAGAACCGAAGTTCCTCGAACCGCACGTTTTGTGCACACCGACTGATTTTCACCGACGGAAAGCGTCCATCCTCATTGGGAAAAACATTCCCGTTTTTCGAGTCTTTTCGCAAACCCGGACTGATGTTTTTGCGTCGGTAAAAACCAACTCGCATTTCGAAAGCGAGATGGATCCGGGGCTCCTTACCGCACGACGAGTTCGACCAGCATCTCGGCAAACAAGAATGCGAGATAACCGAGTGAAGTCACGAACACGCGACGGTCTTGCGTGTCCTTGTCGGCACGAATCGCACGCAAGATCTCGACGAGAAACGCCAGGCCGCCAAACACGGCAACCGCAAGATACACAGGACTGAGTATGCCATCGGCCCATGGCAAAAGTGTGACTGGAAACAAAACCAGCGCGTAGGCAAGCATACGCCATCGCGTAGCACGATTGCCGACCACCGACGGCATCATGGGAAATCCGGCAGCTTCGTACTCATGCTTGCGATAAAGCGTGATCGCCCAAACATGGGGCGGTTGCCATAAAAAGACGATCAGGAAAAGCACGAAACTCCAGAAGCCGACCTCGCCGTTCACGGCCGCATCCGCAATCACCGGAGCCATCGCGCCTGCCACGCCGCCAATCACGATGTTTTGCGACGTCCGCGGCTTGAGCCAAACCGTATAGATGAAGAAGTAATGCAGCACCGTTGCAGCCGCGATCGCCACCGGCAACCAACCACCGACACCATAAAGTGACACGAGACCCAACAATGTGATCCAAAGTCCGAACACGAGTGCTTGCTTGGGTTCAAGACGTCCTGCCGGAAGCGGGCGATTGCGCGTGCGATCCATTTTGGCGTCGCGTGCATGCTCCCACCACGCGTTGAGAGCGCCGCAGCCCGCACCAATCATGGCGCAACCAAAGAGCACACCGAGCAATGCCCAGGGGCGAGGCCACGCGTGACGTCCCAAGACCGCTCCCGCCGGAGCCGTGAGCAAAACGAGATTGAGTACACGCGGAC
>JADFDR010000187.1 GCA_018262735.1 Geobacter sp. | reverse complement strand
CGTTTTCAGAAAATCCGAGCCACTGCACGCCGAGTTCTTCGCGCATCCATTCTTTGTCGTGTTGGCAAAAGTCAACCGCCGTCACGATTCCGCCGGGTTTGACGACGCGCGCCATTTCGGAAATGGCTTCGTGTGGCGACGGCAAATGATGCAAGACCATGTGCGCCAGTGCCATGTCGACTTCGGCATTGCGCAGCGGCAAAGCCCGCGCATCGCCGGTGCGAAGCTCGATTTGCGAGTCGAGTCCTGCAGCACGAAAATTTGCGCGTGCAGCTTCGAGCATTCGCGACGAGGGATCGATGGCAATGACGCGCACGCCGAGGTTTGCAAGCTCGCTTGCAAGGATTCCCGTTCCGGTGCCGATGTCGGCGGCGATCAAGTTGGGCGGCAAGCTGCGATTGATCGCTCGCGCGCGGAGCGTGTCGTCGTGAAAAACCTTGCGCAGCGAGTCCCATTGAGGTGCTACGTCATCGAACCATGAGCGCGTGCGCGTTTGACGAAGCGCAAGCACACGCTCGAGATTGGTGGCGTCGCGTTGCACGGCGGGATCTTTTTCGAGCGATTCCGTGACGAGGCGCCAGACCTTTTCCCAATTTGCATGGAGTGGCTCCACCATCCGGTAGTAGGCGAAAGTGCCATCTTTGCGATCCCGCAGCAGTCCGGCTTCGCGCAAGATGGCCAAGTGCCGGGATACACGAGATTGTGCCATCTCCATGACATCCATGAGATCTTGCACGGCGAGTTCTTCGCGCGCGAGGAGCGCAAGCAGCCGCACGCGTGTCGGGTCTGCGAGTGTTTTGAAAACTTTCTGCAAGCGATCGGTGGCCATCTTCGAGCTGCTTTCAATCTTTCTGGAGAGGCTTCGCACAGGTCTTTTCTTGTGCAAATTTGCGGTGTCGGAACTCAGTTTTTTGCACGCCGATTGGTATTCATCCGTTAATCAGGATGAACAAATTTTATCGAAGAATCAATGGGTTCCCTAGGCGGGAATCGACTTTTGGCAAGTGCGCGCCGTGGGGGCGGAGGGGCGACTTACTGCGTTCGCGGTGTGCCGAGCGGTTCGAAAGAGGAAACCGTAAACGTAACGTCGAGCAGAGTCGCTTGATTGCGGTTTGCCTGGATGCGCAGCGTTTTGATCGCAAAATTTTCTTGAGCCGATTCGATTTGACTCAAATAGTTCACGACATCGGCAAGGCCCACGCCTTTCAGGTTCACGAGCACTTTCGTTTCGACGTATTTTTCGTTGCGCCCTGCGGATTCGGGTGCCATGGAATCGACGCGGAGGTTTGCGCGTTGGGCAAGCGCCTCGAGCTTCGACAAGGCTTGCCCCCGTGGTCCGTTTTCGATCACGCTTTTCTTTTGTTCCAGACTCGTGTGGACGGCTTGGTACTGCTCGGCAAGCGATGCAAAGAGCAACATCTGGTCTTCGGCGGTTTGGACTCGAAGTTGCGCGCGATCGAGAGCGCCGAGAATGGGCAGAATGCCCAAGAAGAGGAAGAGAACGAGCAGCGTCAGGGTCGATGCAGATAACACCAAAATGCGTTCTCGTAGCGACAAGGCTTCGAAGCGAGCGAGGAGTGTGCTCCAGTGACGTTTCATGGCATGCCCTTCGCGGCGGTGCTCGATGCCTGCTCCGCATCGACGAGTCCAATCGTCATGCTGAACACCTTGCCTTCGGCATCGGAGCTGACTTCGCTGACATCGACTTGTGTAAAGGCTTCACATTCGTTCAAGCGCGCCTTGAATTGATCGACGGCCTCAAAACTTTTGGCTTGTCCGCGAAGGTTGATCAAATTGCGGTTGATGCGAACTTCGCGTAGCAAGACCACATGATTGGGCGGCATTCGCGTGGCGATCTCCGTCAAGAGATCGAGGGCCGAACGATCGCCGCGATAAAGGCCGAGGAAATCTGCTTCTTCGTGCGCACGATCGAGTTCTTTGCGCAACTCTTGCAGTGGAGTTGGAGACGCTGGCGCGTCGGGAAAGATCTCTTGATAGCGCGCTTGCATCGAAGCCTCGAGGGATTGGGCGCGGTTTGTACGCAGCGCGAATGTCGTCACGGCAAGTGTGATGCCGAGCAAGAGCGCAACGCCTGCGAGGATGCCCGTCGCTACGAAATCGCGTGCAAAATTTGCAAAGTCAAAGCGATACGCAAATTCGCCTTGCCGAAAGTTCATCGTGGTTTTGGGTTTTGTGGTGCCACGCAAGCCAAGTGCAATAGCGCCACCAAAAAGTGTCGGATCGTCGAGTGCAAGATGCGTTGTGTCGTTTTTTGGTGTTGACTCGGGAAGTTGCAGGCGCTGTGTCGGAAGCCCCGTGCGTTCGCTCAGATATTCGTCGAGGTGGAGGATTTGCGCGGTACCGCCGAAAATGGAAATGCCTGCGACGCGCTCTGCGGCGGAACCACCGAGTAGAGGCTCCAAAGCTTCGAGCGAGCGAATCATTTCGCGGGCGATGCGATCCAGGCAGGTTTGCACGCCGGGCACAGCGCAGCGAAGCCCGTCCTGAAAAATTCCTTCGTGCTTGATTTGTTCGGCGGTAGCGAAATCCACGTTGCGTGCGCGCGCAATTTCCTGGGTGAGTGCAAAGCCGGCGAGAGCAATCGTGCGTGAAGCAACGGGTTTGCCGTCGATCAAGAGACACAAATTTGTTTTGCTATGACCAAGGTCGAGTAGCAAGCGCGTATCCGGCAGCTCGAAAAAACTCGCGAGGTTGCCGAGCACGAGCCCTTCGGCTTCGATCACATTGGGGTCGAGATCCGCTTCGCGTAGTTCCGCGAGAAGCACTTCAACGTTTTTGCGCTGAGTCAGCGTGGCAAAAACCTGACTTTCCGTCGCGCGCGCACGGATCAACTCCCAGTCGAGTAAAAAATCATCGAGCTCGAACGGCAACTGCTCGGCAAGCTCGAACGGCACGGCTTGCGCGATTTTCTTGCGATCGCGAAACGGAAAACTCAAATGCCGACTTGTGGTTTGCGTCGCAGGAATAGCGCAAAGAATGGAATCTGCAGTGAGCGAATGGGTGTCGATCCACGGACGAAGCGTAGTCGATAGGGGTTCGTCTTCGTGACGTGTTGCTTGGCAAAGCCGCACAAGCGTAAGGCCGTTCCAAGTTTGTTGAAACTCGGCCACCTTGATTGCGTAGCTTCCAAGATCGAGTCCCAAAATCCGCTTGAGCATGATCGTGATCCTTTTACAGCACGCGCCAAGATAGCAGGAGAAGTTCGCTCGGCTCAGCACGATCGACGACGGCTTCGATCGTTTTTGTCACTTCACCGATTTTGGCCTCAGCCCGTACGATGAACACCGAGCTTGCATAGTTTGGCGCGGGATAGATCTTGGTGTCGAGCGCTTCGTGTGCATCGCGTAGCGAGTGGCACTCGTCTCCGGCGGTAGGGCAGAAGCGCATCCCGT
>JADFDR010000186.1 GCA_018262735.1 Geobacter sp. | reverse complement strand
ACAAAGACGTTTGATGGATATCGTGCTCCGCGAGACGGATCGCCTGGATGTGCTGATTTCGGATTTTCTCGAGTATGCGCGTCCAGCACAAGCCCATCTCGCGCCCACCTGTGTTGCGGAAGTAGTGACGGAAGTTCAAGAGTTGTTTCGTCATTCGTGTGCGCCGGGTGTGAAAATGATCTGCGAAGCGCCGGAGTCGCTCGCAATTCTCGTCGACAAATCGCAACTGCGACAGGTGCTCTGGAATTTGGTGGTCAATGCACAACAAGCGTTGCCCGATGGAGGAGTGGTGCGAATTGTTGCGGATGAAGTTGGGGATACGTCCGCACTCGACATGGTGCGTAGCTCCGAGATACAGCTTGCGCGCTCGATACACGATATCCCGGAGACAAGTGACACACCTGTGCGTTGGGTCCGGATTCGTGTTTCCGACAATGGTATTGGGATCGCACACGATCTACAGAATCGTGTGTTTGATCCCTTTTTCACAACGAAGAAGAAGGGATCGGGGCTTGGGCTTGCGATCGTGCATCGCATTGTCGAGGCCAACGAGGGGCGCGTGAGTTTGCGTAGCGAGTTGGGCAAGGGAACGGAGATCGAACTTTTGTTTCGGAAAGCCGAGGGAGGAGTGAAATCGTGAGGGCGCGAATCCTGATCGTCGATGACGAGCAGAGCATGCGAGAATTTCTCGAAATTTTTTTTCGTCGTCAGAGCTATGACGTCGTGACGGCAGCGTCTGTCGACGAGGCGCTCGCAGAGATTGAAAGCAAAGATTTCGATTTGGTCATCAGTGACATTCAGATGCCGGGGCGCACGGGCATCGATCTCTTGAAAATTTTACGCAAGGATTTGCCCGACATCCTCGTGATCATGATTACGGCCTTTGGCACGACGGAGACGGCGATCGAGGCCATGAAGGATGGCGCCTACGATTACATCACGAAGCCGTTCAAGGTCGACGAGATTCGTCTTGTCGTCGAAAAGGCACTCGAAAAGAAAACGCTGTACAACGAAAACCGACGTTTGCGCAAGGAGCTGCAGACACAGAAACGTGAACGTGCGCTTATCGGCAACAGCGCGAGCATGCTTCGCACTTTGGATTTGATTCAGCAAGTCGCCTCGACGAAGGCGAACGTGTTGATTACGGGAGCGAGCGGTACCGGAAAAGAATTGGTGGCGCGCGCCGTGCACGATCAAAGCGATCGCCGTGATCGCGCTTTCGTGGCCATCAATTGTGCGGCGATTCCCGAAAATTTGCTCGAATCCGAACTCTTTGGTCATGTGAAGGGTGCTTTTACGGGAGCCGTGCAAAACAAAGCGGGCCTGTTCGAGGAAGCGCATCAAGGATCGGTGTTTCTCGACGAAGTGGGCGAGTTGCCGCAGTCTTTGCAAGTGAAACTTCTCCGTGTCATCCAAGAGCGTGTGATTCGGCGTGTCGGTGCCAACGCGGATCGCGAGGTCGATGTGCGCATTCTTGCTGCGACGAATCGCAACCTCGAAGAGGAAGTGCGTGCCGGCCGGTTTCGTGAAGATTTGTATTATCGCTTGAACGTGATTCAGATTGATCTTCCGTCGCTGCATGAGCGAATCGATGATGTGCCGCTACTCACGCAACATTTTCTTGAAAAGTATGCGAAGGGGCTCGGCAAGTCGGTACGCGAGATCAGCAAGGAGGCGATGGGAAAACTGCTCGCCTATCACTATCCCGGCAATGTGCGCGAACTTGAAAACATCATCGAACGCGCAGTCGCGCTGTCGCGCGGCGAG
Organism: Geobacter sp.; assembly: GCA_018262735.1. Classification (GTDB taxonomy): domain Bacteria; phylum Myxococcota_A; class UBA9160; order UBA9160; family JADFDR01; genus JADFDR01. Next base: position 1,648 of record JADFDR010000186.1, on the reverse strand, counting down.
CGTATCGAAGTCGAGGCGCTTCCTCCGACGGTGCTCTATCCAGGCCGTAGCAATGCCAACATTTCGCGCATTCCGCGCAGTGGCGCGAATCTCGAACAGATGGTGGCAGATTACGAACGCGAGCTTTTGCTCGAAGCGCTTGCGCAAACAGGTGGAGTCAAGAAGAAAGCGGCGCAACTCTTAGGTGTGTCGTTCCGTTCGTTCCGCTATCGCTTGGAAAAACTAGGTCTCGACGACGGCTCTTCCGAGTCGGAATGAAGCTATGACGAAAAGCCGGACGAGCTTGCAAGCTGAAATCCTTACGAGCCTCACACTCGTGATGTTCGTGGCGACCGGCTTGCTTGCGCTGCTCATCGTGTATTCGCTTACGAATTTGCATCGCTTGCAAAACGAGCGCGATTCGGCGTGGTTGGTCAATGCCTTGATCGCAGAGGGTTACGAAGCACGCCCGAATGCCGTATCTGCCTTTCCGGGCATCGTTTGGTGGAGAGTGCCTGTCGCGTCGCTTGCCGCGGCAGGAGAAAGTTCGCCTTCGCTTTTGCCTTCGCCGCAAACGCCAAATGCGGAGAACGACGCAGATGCAAATGCATCACGCGATCTTGCGGATCACGCCTCTTCTCCGTCGCAAACACCGAAAGATCGCGAAGGCTGGCAGTCGCTGGGTTCGACATATGTGTTGCCGGATGCAGACGCGCGCGCCATTGCGAACGCGGCTTATCGCGAAGGGCGTCCACTGCTGTCGAATGCACGTCCGTGGGAGCCGGTGTATTTCGCGACGGTGGATCTTCGACACCAAGAAATGTTGGTCGCGCGATTGCCTGCGAGCCTCGAGAGTGCGCCCTTTTTTGCTTCCCGTACCTTTTTGCTTTTCATGCTCGCGGCGGACACGGGAATCTTTGTTGGATTTGGATTTTATTTGTTGCGCCGTCGCGTTGTTGCGCCTCTTGAAAATCTTGCCCGGGCTGCACGCACCGTGGCCGATGGTGAACTCGATGCGCGTGTGCCCGAGGCGGGCTCGCTTGAAACCGCAGAAGTCGCACAGGCGTTCAATGCCATGACGGATGCGCTCGCTCGGCGCAGTGCCGCTCTCGAAGAAGCCGTACACAATTTGACGCGCACGAACGCAGAATTGCGTACCGCGCAAGTGGGTCTTGAGCGAGCCGAGCGACTGGCTGCCGTCGGAAAACTCGCTGCAGGGGTTGCGCACGAGGTGGGCAATCCGATTGGTGCGCTGCTTGCGTTTCTCGATCTTGCGCGTCGCGATCCTGGCATCTCGGATGCGACGCGCGAACAATTGCAGCGCGCAGGCCGAGAAGGCGAGCGCGTGCGTCGCATCTTGCGTCAGTTGCTCGATTTCGCGCGTCCCGCGAGCTACTCCCCGCAAGCGGTCGATGTTGCCGCCGTCGCACGCGATATGGTCGAATTGATTTCGACACAAAAAAGTTTCGATTCAAAAATTCTGCAATTGCATCTCGAAGACGACATCCCGCAAGCCTTTGCCGATCCCGCACTCGTGGCGCAGGTCGTTTTGAATCTGCTCGTCAATGCTGCCGACGCGGTGCGAGAGTGTGCGTCGCCAAAGATCGATGTACGCATTCGTGTGTCGAAAGGGGCGAGCTGTGCCCATGTGGCGCAAGGCCACGGCGCA
>JADFDR010000185.1 GCA_018262735.1 Geobacter sp. | reverse complement strand
CGCATGATTTCGTAAGTGCCGATTACTCTGCGCCGCTCCTTGCAAATTCCATGGCGCCCGTGCCAGAGCCTGCGACTGCAGTTCTACTCGGCTTTGGATTGATCGGACTGCTGCGAGCGCGCACTCGACAAAAAAATGCGTTAGTCCAATTGACTCAAAATACAAACCCGCGATTCACAAAGCATCGCATGGAGAAAAATCAATTCGCGATTCAAGGCACCGAAAGATAGGAGGTGATCCCTGCTCCTCATACACGGCTACCCCTGCCGTGTTCCCCGATGCCGCCATCTTCTGCGTGAGATGGCGGCATCACTTTATCCATAGTGTGCAAGCAGCGTGAAACAACACCCGTCGGCTACCTCGCAGATGATTTCGAGAAGGGAACAGAGGCGAACGTCAACGACCAACAAAGCCAAAGGCGCGAATCAAGCTTGAGCTTGCACTTTTCTTCGACGCCTCCCCGCGCACACGCCTGAAAAAACAACATTCCTGCGCAGATCGAGACAATATTTCGCAAATATTTCCGTCGGAGATTTGCAAACGCTTCTTCCAATATTTTTGAAGTCAAAAATGGAATTTGTATTCCGCTATACAGATTGCAGAGCAACAGCGTCGCCTCGCAGCGCTGCACTTCTGTAAAGATACTTGACTGTATCGACAAGATTTTTTCTTTGCGAAAAAATAACTTCGTAACTTCCGCGATGATAAACTCGCACTCACCCGAACGGCAATGTGAAGAGCGAAGAGCGCTCAAGCCCGGGGAGTAGTTCGCGAGGGGAGAGAATGTTTCGCAGTTTGAAGAGTTGTTACACATTACGCTGTCTGTTGCAGGTTGCGCGTGGCTATAAGAAAGAACTGGTTACGATTCAGCAAGTTGCAAAGAGCGAGAAAATCATGGAGCCAAGCGTTGCAAAATTTTTACGTCAGCTACGCATGGCAGGTTTCATTCGCAGCGTGCGTGGCGCAGGCGGCGGCTACGAAATAACGCGATCCCCGTCGACAATTTCGGTTTACGAAGTACTCAGTGCGACATCGAAAAGACTGCCTCAAGAAAGTTTTTGTACGCACACAGATTCTGAGCAAGACACTCCGTGCAATCTGCGCGATTTTTGGCAAGTATCGGATACCTGGGCGAAAATTTTTTGGGAATCCGTTTCCTTGCAAGATCTGCTTACCAACGAGTTTTCGATCGGCAACCACACGCAATCACAAGTCGAGAATCAGCTTGAAATCATGCGTGCTGCAATATGCAAATCCGAAACAACCTCTGATTAATTCCGCTTTTGCATGTGCCGCATGCAGCACGCGCTGTGTGGCGCATTTTTTTCGGCGCAGACACCGACGGAGAAATGCTTGCGATGGCTTGCTTGTCGCGGGATGCGCAAAGAGGAAAAGCCGAGCGATTTTATTGGCGCTCGAGAAGTGCGTGATCGAATTGTGCAAAATCGTCCGCGAGTTTTGCGGCAGCGACATAGAGAATGTCCGCACCGGAGGATTCGAGGGCGCTCGCAAATCTTCCTGCCCAGCGCGTCAGATGGTCCGTCAAAAAGTTGCGTGCGGCATCACGGCAAATGGCGATCTGCTCGACGGAAGAACCTTCTCCGTGCATCTCTTGCGCTTCCAGCGCGATGGCCTGCTTTGCAGAAACGAGCTGCATGAATTCGAGCTCGGCGGAGAGACAATCGACGCGTTCTGCCTGCTCGCTCAAGTCGACACCGAAGGCACGATAGAACCCTGCGATGTCCGCAAGCTCGACGTTGCGCGTGAGCCCGTGCCCCGGCGAATCGCTCGTATAAGTCGTTTCCGTCGGTGGACAATGGTTTTTTCCGGAAACGTCCAAGGTCATGTAGTACAACACTTCGAAATCGGGAAACACGATCTGCTGCAAGCGTTCCTCGAGCGCTGCAGCGCGCGATTCCATTTCGGATCCTACACCAAGTCGTGACAACGCCTCTTGAAGCTCATGCATGTCACGCGATTGCAAGGCTTGAAAGCGCGCTGCGCTTGGCATTGCAAAGACCTGCGCCAGCGCTCGATAGACGCGGCTGCGTTCGATGTGCGTTTCGATCGAATTCGGCAGATCCGCACTCATGGATTGCTGCGTGCGACGGAAGGCGCGTCGAGCACGAGCGGCATCCACGTCATCGTGACCGACTTTTTGCCGTTCACTTCGCGCTGCGCACCATCCCAAACGGCAAAGATCATCTGCGACGACGTGCCTGGCTTGAAGTTCGGCACTTCATTGAGCTTGCGCTTCATCACGACACTCCACTTTCCGTCGCTGTAAACGCCCGACCCTTGCAAGCTGCCATTCGCAGTTTTTGCAAGCGTGCCGAAGCCCTTGGCTTCGTAGGCTTGCACCGGCGCCGCGTCGCGCCAGCCCTTCACCTTCGCGCTCGCTTCTTTGTCTTGCGGGAAATACCAAACACCGTCGGTCTTGGGATAGTTCTTGTCGAATTCGCCTTTGCCTTTCGCATCCGCATCGCGGTTGGCGGTCCACTGCCAGATCGTCACCGGATTGGCAGCGTCCCCCATAAACGGTGACGGTGGTGTCGAAGAAGCCTTCGTCGGAAAACCTACTGCGACAGCATCGCGAAATTTTTCAACACCGACGGCGAGATCCTCACTCGCGTCTTGCCATTCGAAACGCACCGCGAGCCACTTCCCGTCGTGCATGGCTTTCACCTGCAACGTCTTCACGCTACCTCCACCGACGGGCGGAATGATGACCTGCTCCAAGAGCGAAATCGTGTTGCCTTCGAGCGCGCTCCACTCGGCTGCGTCGGGCGTGCTCGCTACGCCTTTGGCCTGATAGACCGCACGCACGCTCGCCGCCTGTTGCGCCGAGGCTGCGCCGGTCCAAAGCACCAACATCAAAGCCAGTGCTCCGCAAAGCCCATCCCGTCCATTTCGCCCATTCGCAAACTTCATCGCCTACTCTCCCTGCGTGATTCTCCGTCGGCTCTGTGAAATCCGACCTCATCGCCTCTCGAAAACCTGTTCGTTTTCTCCGTACATCCACCATGACGCGGCTATGCACGACTCGCCCTCGCGCTGGCGCACGCCTTATGCTGGCGCGCCAACGCGTCGTCCCAACACCAACTCGTGTTAGGTCACATCCAGGCGATACGTGTCAAGCTTCGCATCGTAATGCTCGCGCACTGTCGGCGGCTCGGTGACGGGCACCGTCGCGACGAGTTCACCCTTCGCGTTGTAACCGTAAGCCACGCGATCCTTCACCTCGAAGCTATCCATGATCTGCGGAGAACTTCCAAAGAGTTGCAACAAACCCGCGAACTCGATGTCCTTCACTGCCGAGCGATAAGTTTCGATCGCCTGCTCCACGCCCGGACCAAACATCTGCACGAGGTAATCGGCAGGCACATGCACCGGCGGGATGTAGTACACGTTCGGCGAAGTG
>JADFDR010000184.1 GCA_018262735.1 Geobacter sp. | reverse complement strand
TTGGTATCGCTCATCGCCTGGCATTGTCGCCGCGGACAAACTCCGTCGATCACAGGGACATACTGGACAACGCTCCCGGCAAACATTTCTTGCATGTCACGGGAAAAATCGAAACGCTCGTATTTCGTAAAACGGTCCAGCATTTTGCGGTGATCCCCGGAAGAAGCGTCCAATCTCAACAGCAACAAGGGTAATTTCTTCGTGTACTCGATGGTCGGACCGAGGATGACAATGTTTTGTGTAAACTGCTCCAGATACTTTGTCGTCCGAGTGAGCTCCTCGAGGTCCTCCTTTCTCCAGCGAGCAGACAGAATCACCCCGTCGACTCGGTGCTTCGGAATATAATCTTCGAAGATATAGTGCATCAAATCCGTGCACCGCTTCTCGCCTTGCACGGTCACGAGCGGACGACAACCCGACGCAGTCGCTTGCATCACATTGACGTCAGGAAAGTTTTGAGAAAGCCCGTACCAAAGATGCGCCGCGTGGGAGTCGCCGATGAGCAAATAGTTTTTCTTGTCTTGTTCCAGCCGAAGACAAGTTTCCTTGTCGTAATGCTCAAACGAGTTCAGTCGGCTGCCATAGAAGCAAACACCATGTCGATAGCCGACGGTAAAATCTTTCGAATCCTTGAACTCGAGAAATGCGTAGATCCTGCGCTGCTCATCGGACAAATTGGTTTCAAAGTAGTGCGTGTTGTCCAGAGCAGAACCCATCCCAAAAAACACTGCACTACCCAACAGTGCGTAGGAAAAAACTGCACGACGCTGCAAAAACTTACTCGGCGACACTTTGCGGAACGGCTGTTCCACAAACTTCCAACTGAGATACGCAAGCGCTAGCGCCGCAATCGAAAGACCAACGAGCAATGCATTGCTCGGATCCGTCAAATTTTTGTGTCGGGCAAACGCAAAGATCGGCTGATGCCACAAATAAGCGCTATAGCTAATCAATCCAATCCCCACAGCGATTTTGCTGCCGAGCAGTTTCCCGATGAACGTTTGGGGCCAAGCAAAAAGAAGAATCAGCGCAGCACCCACCGTCGGTATCAGTGCATAGGCACTCGGGAACGGGGTCGCTTCGTCAAATGCAAAAATGCTATAGGCAATGAGCGCAAACCCGACCCCGCTGCCCATTTGATCCAGTACGGAATGGCGCCCCTCCCCCGCACTTTTCGCATTTGCAAAATAGAACGCGACAAAGGAACCCAGCGCCAACTCCCAAGCGCGCGTCGGCAAAAGAAAGAACGTCGCAGCCCGATCCCCGAATACATTCCAATGCGCCGCTCCCAAGCTCACCGCAGCCATGAGGACGAGCGCCGTCAGGGTCCACTTCTTCCCAAATCTCCACAGCAGCATCAACAGCAACGGAAACAAGACATAGAACTGCTCCTCCACTGCCAAACTCCAGGTGTGGAGCAGCGGCTTCAACTCCGCCGCGGTATCGAAATAACCGCTTTCTCGCGCAAACAGGATATTGGATCCAAAAATGGAAACTGCGGCGAGGCTCTCGGCAAACTCTTCCATGTCGCTTGGCAACAACCAGAACCACGCAAACGGAATGCACATCGCCATGACAAAGAAAAGTGCAGGCAAAATTCGCCGCGCACGCCGTTCATAAAAAGTAGCTATCGAAAAGCGACCCTTTTCAAGCTCGGAAAGAATGATGGTGGTGATGAGGTAGCCGCTGATCACGAAAAAAACGTCGACGCCGACAAAGCCTCCGCTGAACATCGCAAAGCCGGCATGAAACAAAATCACGGGGAGCACAGCCAAGGCGCGCAAACCATCTACTTCTCTTCGATACTGCATGAGACTCCTCAACCCTTCGATTCCGAACCACTCGCCATTCGACTCGCACGAACACCAACACCCTTTTCGGGGATCCGACATTCATTTGTGTTGCCGACAGTAAACGGCGCGGCGATTGTAAGCAATACCCTTTTGCTCTGCAGCGGAGCTTGAGCGTGAATTTCCGATCAAGCCGCATATCGCATTCGGCGTCTTGGAGACCGATCAAACCGCATGCTCGGTATTGCTGCATCCCGCACGCAAAAATCTTGCGAGCGCTCGCGTTACTTGCAATCTGTGCGCGCTTGGCCGATCCTGAGCGCCCAATTTGCGCTGCCATTTGGGCTTCCAAGAGGACAATCCGCGGCCGGCGTGCACAGGTCAACATCGACTCAAGTCCACGCAGAGACGGCCAGCGACGGAACAAGGCTGGAGAGTGAGAAATGGTGACTTTTAGCGTCGTGATTCCGGCGTACAACGTCGAGAGCCTGCTCGGGCCGTGCATTCAGTCCGTGCTCGATCAGACTTGCCAAGATTTCGAGTTGATCGTGGTCGACGACGGCTCGAAGGATCGCACCGCCGAAGTGGCCGAGTCGTTCGGGCCGCGTGTGACTTGCATTCGTCAAGAAAATCGCGGCTGCGGCGGTGCGCGCAACACGGCCATTCGTGCAAGCCACGGCGAATACGTCGCGATCCTCGACGCCGACGATCTTTGGCTGCCGACAAAACTCGAAAAGCAACTCGCCTTGATTCGTGCGCATCCCGACGCAGGGCTGTTCTATACGGGACACATCCGCATCGAACACGACGGCAGCGAACATCTCTCACGGCGACTTGCGGGGAGCAACACACTTCCGTGTGGGAAGATCTTCGAACGTTTGTTCGAGATGAACTGCGTGCCGGCCTCGTCGGCGGTGATTCCGCGGCGCGTGCTCGACCAAGTCGGCGTCTTCAATCCCGACTGCAAGAACGCCCAGGACTGGGAACTCTGGCTGCGCATCGCACACGACTACGAAGTCTGGGCCGTACAAGAACCGCTGATCAAATTTCGCGAAGTGCCGGGCTCTCTCTCGGAGAATCGCGAACGCTTGCATGCGACGGTGCTCGGCATCATCGAAGCCGCGCGAAAACGCTGCGAGAGTCATCCGCCGCACGTGACACCCAAGATGTATCGCGACAAAGTCATCGACACGCATCTCAAGTTCGCGCGCGGGCTCGTAAAGCGCAAACAACCCAAGCGCGCTCGCGAGTTCGTCATGAAGGCCTTCGCATTCAACCCCTTGAGCCCGCGCGTGTGGCGCGAGTTCGTGCGTACGCTCTGAGGAGCCTCGAATGAATCCGGCTTCCTGAATGCGGGTTGTATTCTTCTCCGACGGAAAGAATCGACTCTGGCTTGCGAAGGTACTCGAAGAATGAAATGGATCCGAGGCCCCCGAATGTTCGCGTGGAGTAAGCCCCGCGCGATGCATCGAATGCTCCGCAAACACACGATCATCGCATCACAATGAATCAACACAGAAAGGCGTAACACCGAACGAGGTCAACTATGAAGCTGCTCATGATCATCCAAGGCAAGGACGCCGTCGCCAGCCGCTACCGCGCGCTCTCTTATGTGCCTTTTTTGCAGCGCGCGG
>JADFDR010000183.1 GCA_018262735.1 Geobacter sp. | reverse complement strand
AACAACGTGTTGCGGTCTCGATTGCGGCGATTCTGCTGCTTCTTGGCATTCATCCGATTGCGGAAACGGCGGGCCGCAATCTCGTGGCGTTGGGTCTTGATCCTAATTCGCAGGCCGCCTATCGCATGGAATACAGTCTTCCGACACAAACCGATGTCATTCGATTGCAGGCTATTGGAACTGCCGATCCGTTGGTGGCGCGCGCTCTGGCGATTCATGCCAAACGCGAAGGTGACCTTGCGGGCTCCAAGCAGCGCTATGAAGCAATCCTGGACAAAGACGCAAGTGATCCGGAAGTGTTGAACAACGCTGCCAATGTCTTGTTTGCGATGGGCGATCTTGCGGGCGCAATCGATTATTACGAACGCGCCGCGAGCATTGAACCTTCTGCGCCGCTCTTGTTCAATCTCTCGCAAGCCTATGGTGCTGCGATCGAACCCGATCGGCAGAGCAAGGCACTTGCGGATGCACAGGCGTTCGATCCCGATCTCGTGCAGGAGATCATGGAGTTGCGCCCGATGACGAACAAGAACATTACATTACACATGCCAGTGTCGGTCGAAAGAATTCGCAAACAGCTCTTTGATCAAGCCGACGGGCGCGAAATTGGTCGCGTGTTTCGTAGTTCGATCGCGCCAGGGCGGCTTTCGTCGATGTGGCTTAGCGTGGTGGCTTTCGTGCTCATTGGAATTCTGAGTGGCGTGTTGAGCCGGTTCTTCGAGTGCTCTTTCTGGTGTCAGTCGTGCCATCGCTCTTGTTGTCCGCATTGTGAATCCGTCGTGCGCAAAAAAAATCTCTGCGAAAGTTGCGATCTTCTCTACAACCGCCCTGAATTGACCGACAAAACGATGCGCGAAAAGCGCATTGCGGAGTTGCGCCGAGTCGACAAAGTTCTGCGTCGTGTCAAAATCGCACTCACCGTGCTCGTGCCTGGACTGGGCGGCTTGATGGGGCGCCGCTTCTTCCTGGCGCTGCTTGCAACTTTTATTTTTTCGGGTGCGTTGATTGGCTTTTCGAGGGTGAGTCAGATCGTGCCCGATCCGATGATTACCGGCGGAGCGGAAGTGTTTTTCTTGTCGGTTGCAGCCACGGTGTTTTTGGTGGTGTACGGTTTGCTTCTGTTTGTTTCTCTGCGTTTGTTGAGGGCTCGCTAAGATGGCTTCCTTGCGTGGGAATATCGAAGATTTCGGCATGGCCGATGTGTTTCAACTGATTGCGCAGCAGCGCAAGACGGGCAATCTCGAGTTCGTTCGCAAGGGCGACAAAATTCAAATTCAGTTCGATCACGGACTGGTGGTTGGCGCAGTGCATGTGGGTGCTTTTGAAGGCTCCCACTTTGCGGACATGCTGATCCGTTGCGGTTTCGTGACTCGCGAGCGTTTCACGGAGTTTCTGGAAGAAAGCAAGCGCACTTGCAAGAGCATGGCGCGCATCGCGCTTGAGCATGACGTGATCTCTCCAGCGGAGCTGCGCGAACTGGAAGACCTCATTACGTCGGAAACGCTCTTCGATTTGTTGCGCTGGTCGGAAGGCGACTTCGATTTTCATGCCATGCCCGTCAAACATGATCGGCAGCGCGGAGAGTTGATTCCGACGGATCACATCCTCATGGATGGATTGCGGATGGTGGATGAATGGCATCAATTCTCGCCTGCAGTTCCCGAGGACAGCCTCGTCTTCCAGAAGGTGAACACCGGAGAAGACGCCGAACGCGGCTTGGCGGTCGATGTCAAGAAAATTTACCGACGTATCGATGGCCGTTTGAGCGTGCGTCGGATCATCGACCTGAGTCGCATCGGAACCTTTGAAGGCACGCGAATTTTTGCGGAACTGCGCAAGAGCGGCCTGATCGACCCCGCAGAAGTCGCGGCAGTGCAAGTAGAGAAAAAGAAGAAATGGATCGGAGTCGAACTCAATCGCGAATTTTTGCCGGTTGTTACAGCGACACTCGGAAGTGTCGTCGCGCTTTTGGTTTTGATGATCGGTGCGGTGATTGCGGGTCACAGTGCGGTGCCGGAGGCGTTTTCGGTGCGGAAAGATTCCTTGAAAACTGCCGAGATTCAGCTTGGAACCTTGCTTTTGCGCAATGCTGTCGAGGCCTATCGCTATGCCGCTCCGCTGCGTGGCAAAAATCAGATCCGAAACGAATTTCCTGCCAAACTCGATCGATTGGTGGAAGAGGGCTACGTCGCGCAAGATGCATTGACGGGTCCAAACGGCGCTCCGTACTATTACATTATTCGGGGCGACAGTTTCGTGTTGCTGGCTCCCGAATTCTGACGCGGCATTCACTGAATTCTTTGCAGGAGCTGCATTCTGCAGCGACGAGGAGTTTCGTCTGACCGAAATCAAAGCGCGCTTCGAAGAGACACTCGTCTTTGACGACAATCAAGTCGCCGCACACCTGTATGGTCCGGGTGACACAACATTGCGTACACTGGAAGCGGAGTTGGAAATTCAGGTTCGTGCGCGCGGGAACGAAGTCAAGATCGTAGGCGCTCCGGAGCGCGTGCAAGCAGCCCGGAAAGTGCTCGAAGAGTTGTATCGTTTGTTGCGTTCAGGCAACGCTTTCGACGTGCGCGACATACACCATGCGTTGCGCATGGTACGCCAAGAACCGGATCTCGATCTCAAGAACATCTACGAGGGCGTGCTCACTGCGACGGGTTCGCGACGCCGCGTGATTGCAAAGAATCTTTCGCAGCGACGCTATGTCGAGCTGATCTCGACTTGCGATTTGGTATTTGCCATCGGTCCTGCAGGCACAGGCAAAACATACATGGCGATGGCGATGGCGGTGGCTGCACTCAACAACAAAGAAGTGTCACGTGTGATCTTGGCGCGTCCTGCCGTCGAGGCGGGAGAGAGTTTGGGATTTTTGCCAGGATCCCTCGAAGAAAAGGTGAGTCCCTATCTTCGACCGCTTTACGATGCGTTGCACGACATGATGGATTTCGAGAAAGCGTCACGTTTGATTACGAAGGGCATCATCGAGGTGGCGCCGCTTGCATTCATGCGCGGTCGCACTTTGAACGATGCCTTCGTGATTCTCGATGAAGGTCAGAATACGACGCGTGAGCAAATGAAGATGTTTCTCACGCGGCTCGGGAACAATTGCAAAGCGGTCGTGACGGGCGATGTGACGCAGATCGATTTGCCTCGCGAAAAAACCAGTGGACTCATTGATGCATGCCGCATCCTCAAGCATGTCGAAGGCATTGGGTTCATGCATTTTGAGGATACCGATGTCGTACGTCACCCACTCGTGCAAGCGATCGTGCAGGCGTACGAGCGTGAAACTGCAGCCCAGCGCGGCATCCTGAAACTCCCGGGCATCGACGACGATTCGCAATGAACGTTGCCGTTTCTCTCTGCGCCGACGCGGTGGCACCGTCGGAAATAGTCGATCTCGTTCAAAGTTACGGAGAGCGCA
>JADFDR010000182.1 GCA_018262735.1 Geobacter sp. | reverse complement strand
GGTATCGCCGCTTCGACCCAAAGCGTCTTCCAGCGTAATCAAACGTCGCGAATACAAATCGTAAAGCGATTGATTCATGGTCTGCATTCCAAACTTTCCCTGGCCGACCTGCATTTGCGAATAGATCTGATGAATTTTGTCTTCGCGAATCAGATTGCGGATCGCGGGATTCGGCACCATCACTTCCATCGCCATCACGCGCCCGGGCCCGTTTGAGCGCGGCAAGAGCGTTTGCGACACCACGCCTTCGAGCACGAAGGAGAGCTGCGCACGAATCTGCGATTGTTGATAAGGCGGAAATACGTCGACGATACGATTGATCGTTTGCACCGAACCATTTGTGTGTAGGGTGCCAAAGCAAAGATGCCCCGTCTCCGAAATGGTGAGCGCGGCCTCGATCGTTTCCAAATCGCGCAACTCACCGACGAGCACCACGTCGGGATCCTGGCGGAGAATACTGCGCAACGCATTCTTGAAGCTCTTGGTGTCCGCGCCGACTTCGCGCTGATTGACCAAACAACCTTTGTGCGGATGCAAATATTCGATCGGATCCTCGATCGTCACGATGTGCTCGTTGCGCTCGGTATTGATGCGATCGACGATCGCCGCGAGCGTCGTGCTTTTGCCCGAACCCGTCGGCCCCGTCACAAGCACAAGCCCGCGCGGACGATCCGAAAAACCTTTGATCACCGCCGGAAGACCCAACTCGTCGAAAGTTTTGATCTTGAACGGAATTGCGCGAAAGGCACCGGCTACCGCACCGCGTTGCACGAAGACGTTCGCACGGAACCGCGACAAACCGCGCACGCCAAACGAAAGATCGAGTTCGTTCGTTTCCTCAAATTTGTGTTTCTGAGCATCCGTCAACACCGAATAGCAGAGCTGTCGCGTCTCGGGTGCCGACAGGGGCGGCATCTTGAGCGGTACGAGTTTACCGTCGATGCGAAGCTGCGGTGGGCTCTGCGTCGTGATGTGCAGATCGCTGCCACCTTTTTCGATCATCGCTTTGAGCAACTGATGAAGATTTGCCACGCGTCTTTCTCCCTCCCCTGGAATGAAAGCCTTTAATTGTTGTCCGCTGACGACGTGCGATGCACCTCACTCAAGGTGGTCACGCCTTCTTTGAGCTTGTTCAAAACCGAACGGCGCAAAGTCACGAAACCCAAACGGATCGCTTCGCGCTTGAGCTCGATCGCCGAAGCACCATTGAGCACGAACTCTTTGAGTTCGTCCACCAATTCCATCACTTCGTAAACTGCAACGCGTCCTTTGAAACCCGTCTCGTTGCAGTTCGCACAACCACGCCCCTTCATGGGCGTAAAGCTACTCGCATCCTCGGGACTCAAGCCGGCTTGGATCAACGCGTCTTTCGTGATCTCCGGATCCGGCTCTTTGCACTCCAAACAAATGCGGCGCGCGAGACGCTGCGCCACGATGCAGTTCACGGCAGAAGACACCAAAAACGGTTCGATGCCCATGTTGAGCAAGCGATTCACCGTCGAAGGTGCATCATTCGTGTGTAGGGTCGAGAGCACCATGTGCCCCGTGAGCGCAGCCTTGATCCCGATTTCGGCAGTTTCAAAGTCGCGGATCTCGCCGACCATGATGATGTCCGGGTCTTGACGCAAGAACGAACGAAGCGCCGCCGCAAAGTTGAGACCAATGTCGTCGTGCATTTGCACCTGGTTGATACCCGTCAAATTGAACTCGACCGGATCTTCGGCGGTGCACAAATTTTCGGTGGTCTGATTGAGCTCGGAAAGCGCGGAATAAAGCGTCGTCGTTTTGCCCGAACCCGTCGGCCCCGTCACGAGCACCATGCCATAAGGTCGATGAATACAACCTTTGAAAATATCGAGCTGCTTCTGCTCGAAGCCGAGCTTCGTCATGTCGAGCTGCAAGTTGCTCTTGTCGAGGAGACGCAAACAAGTTTTTTCACCGAAAAGTGTCGGAAGCACGGAAACGCGATAGTCCATCTCTTTGCCACGCCCGAGCTTCAATTTGATACGACCGTCTTGCGGCAGCCGGCGCTCGGCGATGTCGAGCGCAGACATGATCTTCAAGCGCGAGGTGAGCGCATTGCGCAGTTTCATCGGCGGACGCATCACTTCGTAGAGCACACCGTCGATGCGGTAACGCACGCGGAATTCTTTTTCATACGGCTCAACGTGAATATCCGACGCATTCTTTTTGATGGCATCGGTCAGGATCAGGTTCACGAGCTTCACGACCGGCGCTTCTTCGGCGGCCTTACCGAGACTCGCGATATCTTCGTCTTCCGCACCTTCGATGAGACCGATGTCGTCATCGTCGAAGCCCGCCATGACATCCAGCAGATCGGAAGCTTTGTCGTAATAGCGATCAATGGCTTTCTTGATCGCCGCTTCGGCTGCGACGACGACTTCCACGTTGTAGCCGGTCAAAAACTTGATGTCGTCGATCGCAAAGATGTTCGAGGGATCCGCCGTCGCCAAAATCAAAGTCGAACCCGCGCGATTCACCGGAATCACGTTGTGTTTGATTGCGACGTCTTCGGGGATCAGGGTAATCACATCGCGATCGATTTCGAATTCGGAAAGATCGATCGAGGGAACACCATATTGTTTCGCAACGAAATCGATCAGCTCGGTTTCTTCAAGAAAGCCCATTTTTGTGATCTGGGCGCCAATGCGCCCGCCACTCGACTTGGCTTCTTCACGAGCCTTTCGCAGCTGCTCCGCACTGAGCAAATTTTCTTTGACAAGAAGTTCACCAATCCGCTCGTTCACAGAAACCCTTCCTCTTCTATGGCTTCGATTGCGTACTTTTTCTTTTGCCTTCCGTTCGCAGCTTCTTTTTCTCACACCACACAGCAGCACGAAGGCCCTTTTTCGAAAACATCAGAAAAAGAATCGCTTCATCTCCAAGCGAGAAAGAACCTCGAACGCGAGACGCAATACTCAACGTCAACTACTAGAAACTGGCTCGATTATCGGCGTCCCAACGCGGGATCTTTACCGCTTGCCTTCAAGGACGGAATCAAGTTCTGCGAGTGAAGTGCGCCGCAAAAATAAGACCAGCGCGCCACTGAGCGTAACCGGCACCCAAAAGGAAACCCAAGTGAGCCAGCCCATGGCGAGCCCAAGATCTTTCGCAACGCCAAAAGTCGTGAGCGCGATCACGCAACCCAGCTGATGAGTGCCAATGAAACCTGGCGCACTCGGTAGAGCAATCATCACGCCGACCCATGCAAGTGAGGTGTACGCGGCAAGTGCGAGACGCGGCCAATCCGCGAATTCGATGCCAACCGCCCAAATCGCAGCGGCGTAGGGAATCGGCGCTACGACCAACCAAAGCACGATGCTGTGAAAAAAAATCCAAAAAAGATGGGACCCACCCCGAAGGGAGGCGAAGCCATCTGCAAGCTGCCTCAACACCCGAGCGAGAAGTGAGCGGT
>JADFDR010000181.1 GCA_018262735.1 Geobacter sp. | reverse complement strand
GACATCGGGCGCAAGGCGGATCGCCAACTCTTCCGAGATCTGTGCGTCACCGACGAATCCGGCTTCTTGGAGCGCGTTTCTTCCGCCCGCAATGTGGATTACTTCATCGGTGAGCGTGTGACTCCCGACGGTGTATCCGTTTGCGCCCAGTACGAGCACGCGCGGACGTTTTGCGTGTTGGGTGCGCGCGCGCACGGCATCGATGCGCGCGCGCGTTTGCAACTCGATCGTTTGGGCGCGTTCGTCTTCGCCGATCGCTTCGCCGATGCGACGCAGATTGAGGAAGACTTGCTCGAAGGAATCGTTGTTGTCGAGGCGAAGCACCGGAATTTTGGCGGCAAGAAGCTGCGCCACCGTGTCGGACTGCGTGAAAGGGGCGACGATGACGAGATCGGGATTGGTGGCGAGGAGCGCTTCGACATTCGTCGACGTACGCGCAATCTCCGACGGATAATGTGCGAGAACATTCGAGGCGGTGGGATCGTCGACGAGATAGGTGACGCCCGCGATGCGTTCGAGCGGAGCGATCTCGGCAAGGATTTCATCGGCGGCCAACACCACCGAAACGATACGTTGTGGCGGTGTTGGCAAAGTTTGCGTGATGCCCGAAGGATCGAGCAAGCTCTTCGGAAACTCCGCATTGCGAATTTGCGTTGCCGCGTAGGCGGCATCGCTTGCGAGTCGAACATAAGGCGTAAGCCACCACATCGCGAGTGCAAGCGCAATGGTGTAGCCGCATCCGACAAAGAAACGTGTCGGTTGCATGTGGAGCGAAGCCTTCATTCGAGTCCTTTCGTCGGAAGCCCTAAAATCCGAAACGGATTCCGGTGTAGAATGTTCTGCCGAGTGTTCCGTAGCCTCGGATTTCCTGGTATTCCTCGTTGAGTAAATTTTTGCCTTCGACGAAAATTTGCCAGTGTTCGCCAATGCCGTGCGCGAGGCGCAGATCGATCAGTTTGTAATCGTTCATTTTGGTTGCGGCAGGAGTTCCCCAATCGAAACGATTGCCGACATAGGTGAAGTTCAGATCGGCACTCGTGCGAGGCAAGAAGCGATAGTGGATATTGGCGCTCGCGGTGTGGCGCGGGCGACGCAACAAATCTTTCTTGGTCGCTTCGTCTTCAGTGCGTGTGTAGGTATAGGTTCCGCGAATTTGCAGTGCATCGATCGGCGCGAATGTCACGCCGACTTCCACACCGCGCGCGCGTGCCATGTCGATGTTGCGATTGATGAACTTGAACGTGCCCGAGTCGAATTCGAGTGAAATCTTGTCTTTGATTTTGTTGTCGAAGTAGGTGAGATCGAGCGTAACGCGATCCTGAAAAAGATTTTGCTCGTAACCGATGTCCCAACCGCGACTTTGCTCGGGCTCAAGATCGGGATTGGGCAACGTGTATGGGCTATAGCCCGAAAACTCCGACGGAGTCGGGGCTTGAATGCCCGTGCCGAAGCTGCCGCGAATGCGCGCGCCCCATTGCGGAAGCGTGTATGCGAACGTACCTCGATAGGTGGCGTGATTTCCGATGGCATCGAGATGGTCGTTGCGCACGCCAAGCGTGACGAAGAGATTCTTGAACGGTTCGGCGAGGACTTGTCCGTAAAATGCGTAGGTCTGCACGGTGTCGTCGTAGTTGACACCGGGAGTCCCCCAAAGCGTAAAGTCGGTCACCGAGCGATATTCCTCTCGCTCGCTTTCTGCTCCGAACACAAAAGTGAGTGGATCTGCAATGCGAACGGTTCCAAGGTAAGCATACTTTTGACGCGAGCCCTTGGAGTGATCGGTCTGTCGTATTCCGTCTTCGACTTCGCGTCGCACTTGCGTGTATTGAGCGGAGAGTTTGCTTTCCCACGCCCCATCGAACGCCGAATAGGTTGCCGCGCCGCCTCCGATCCAGTCGCGCTGCGTGCCTTCTTGCCGCGTGTCGCTTGCAGGCGATGGTAAAAAGGGATCGTCGAATTGCGTTTGAGATTCGACATAACGCAAGTTTGTGTCGAAGCGTAGTTTCTCGGTGGCTTGAAAACCCAGACGCAGGTTGCCGCTACCGTTGCGATTGGCGTCGCTTTCGCGGTTGCCGTCGTGTTCATCGGCGGCAGAAATGCCGCGCGTGGAGAAGTAGTTGCCGCTCATCGACCAATCGAATTTGCCCGTTTCGCCGCCGAGCGTGGCGCCCGTTTCGTAGGTGCCGTGCGAGCCGTAGCGCGTGTGGGCGTTGCCGGTCAGTGCCTTGCCGCTTTCGCGCCCGCTCTTGGTGAAAACGTGGATGACACCGCCGATGCTGTTCGAACCATAGAGTACGCTTTGCGGGCCGCGCAAAATTTCGATGCGTTCGATGTCGCTCACGTTGAGCGTTCCGAAATCGAACGGAGCATCGCTTGCCGGATCCGACGCTTCAATGCCGTCGACCAACACCAAACTGTGATTCGCTTCCATGCCTCGAATGCGCACTTCGGAGAGAGTCCCGTAGCCGCCGGAGCGGTTGACCGCAAAGCCGGGTACTTGGTGCAACACTTCGAGGATATCGACGGCGCCCGATTTCTGGATGTCTTCGCTCGTGATGACGGTGACGGTGCTGCCGATGCGTTCGCTCTGTGTGGCCGTACGCGTCGCGGATACGACGACTTCCGGCTTCGCGAAGGCAGGCAAGGGCATGTCGAGGCAAAACAGAAAAAGGAGAAAAACAGTAACACAAAAAAGTTTCGAATAGCAATGCGATTGCATGAGTCGTTTCCGTTGTGGCGAGAGCGCACTGCTCTCGCGTGCTGGAAGCGCATGGCCAGGACGAGCGAGGACGTGCGAAGACAAAGCTCAGAAGGCTGCGCCACCGACGGATGCAGATGGCGTGAATCTTCCTTGCGTGAACTGCTTGTGTGAAATTTGGCTTCGGACGCAATCTTCGGTTGGCGTAGAGTCTCCCGTTGCAGCAAAAACGTTACTACGAACGGAAGATCCGCCTCGCTCGAGCAACCCCGCTCTTACGATGAAGTAACGGCAATGGAGGCAGGTTTCCTGGCTTGCAGGTCGTTGCGATACGTCATGCCTTCCCAGACTTGCGAGAACCCTTCGAGTTCTCTCGGAATCCAGTGGCGTCGTCGACGCTTGCTCGCTGCATACAGTTGCGGGGGCAGCCACGTTTTTACCGTGTTCCCTTTTTCCTCGACATCGAAAAGGCAAAACGCGAGAGCGTCTTGCTTCGAGTCGGGGAAGACCACCATTGCGCGCGTCACGATACAAGATTCGAGACCTTCTGCAAGAAGGCCGAGAATGGCCGCAAAGAGGCTATTTAAAGTGGTTTTCGATTTTGGGCTCCGTCGTGCGACGCGCTGCAGCGAGCATCGCAAAAAGCCGAGGATCCGAATGCGGGCATCGGTACGGGGGCAAAAGAGATTCAAACCCATTTCCAAAACATGCTTACGAGATCGAGATGGCGCGGTGTACGATGTGCTTC
>JADFDR010000180.1 GCA_018262735.1 Geobacter sp. | reverse complement strand
CAACGCGATACGAATCAAAATTGCAAAATCGATCTTTGGATTTTCCTCGCCGGTGGACGCACCGTGCGCCAGGCTCAGGACACCGATCACGATGGCCGCGCCGATCTACTGACACATTTTCAGGATCAGGGTCAACCGGTGCTGCAAGAGCTCGCCAATCCCAAGACGCACAAACCGGAGAAAAAACTTTTTCTTGCGACCCACGGACAAGTCACTGCGCAATGCCTCGATACCGATGCAAACGGCACTCTCGATCTTTGGAGCAAGGTGGAAAACGGAGTCGTCGTCGAAAGCTTGAGCGCAACGGGCAAAACCGATCAAGCCAACCGACGCGAAGTGTATCGAGGCGGCGTACTCGCACGCATCGAAGCCGACACGAACGGCGATGCGCGACCCGACGTCATCCAATCCATCGAAGGCGGAAGCGTCGTGCGCCAAGACGAAGACAGTGATTTCGACGGCACGCTCGATCGTCGCTTCGTCGGAGGCAAAGCCACCGCGCTCTCCGAACCTGCTCCCGACAAACTCGGCAAACTCCCCTGCGGCAGCTTCCATTCTTTCTGGCGATAAACTTTTGGCGTTCCCTTTTCCGCGCTCTCTTGTGGATGTTCCCTTTCGGAAACTTCCGCACGCAATGTGCATTTCACGCACGACGCTTCCCTGCACATTCACGCGCAACGAACGCCACGCAATCCACGTCGCCCTCCCGCAGACACACTGCGCACCCGAGGCTTTCCTTTGGCATTTCGAGCGTGCTTGTGGAAAGCTCTTTTGCGCTCGGAAAACGCAACCCAGGAGGAACTCCCGTGTCCAAGATCGAAAAACTTCTCGTCGTCGGTGCTGGCCAGATGGGCGCAGGCATTGCCCAAGTCGCAGCCACTGCGGGTGTCCAAGTGTTCTTGCGTGACATCAGCATCGAGCGGGCCACCGCCGGAAAAAAGACGATCGAAGCAAGTCTCGATCGTTTCGTGAAAAAAGAAAAACTTGCGGCTGCCGAGCGCGATGCCATCCTCGCGCGCATCACACCGACGGATCAAATCGAAGCGGCACTCGACGCGCAGTTCGCCATCGAAGCCGCAACCGAAAACATTGCGCTCAAACAAAAGATTTTTGCGGAACTCGATACCAAACTTCCGTCTCACGTCGTGCTTGCAACGAATACGTCGTCGATTTCGGTCACGTTGCTTGCGGCAAGCACGAAGCGCCCCGAGCAAGTCATCGGCATGCACTTCTTCAATCCGGTGCCGATGATGAGCCTCGTCGAAATCATTCGCGGCCTTGCGACGAGCGATGCCGCCTTTGCACAGACCCAAGCGCTCGCACTCGCACTCGGCAAAGAACCCGTCACTTCGAAAGACACACCGGGCTTCATCGTCAATCGCATCCTCGTGCCGATGCTCAACGAAGCGTTCTACTCGCTGCAAGAAGGTGTCGCCACCGCCGAAGACATCGACAAAGCCGTGAAGCTCGGCACGAATCAACCCATGGGACCGCTCGTGCTTGCAGACTTCATCGGGCTCGACGTTTGTCTTGCCGTGCTCGAAGTGTTGCATCGCGAAATCGGAGATCCCAAATTCCGTCCCTGTCCTCTCTTGCGCAAATACGTCGAAGCCGGTTGGCTCGGGCGCAAAACGGGACGCGGCGTCTACGCGTACGACGACGTTAAAAAATAAGTTCTCCTCGACACGAAACATCTTCAACACAAAAAAGTTTCAACTTCTGCAAAGGGAAATCGCATGAGCCAAACGCATTTCGACAATCTCCAGCTTGAAATCGCGGCGCCGCTTGCCACGATCACGATTCACCGCCCGCAAGTTTTGAACGCGCTCTCGCCCGCTACGATGGAAGATCTCGATCGCGCGATCGCCGCCATTCGCGAACGGCAAGATGTGCGCGCCGTCATCCTCACCGGTGCTGGCGACAAAGCCTTCGTCGCCGGTGCCGACATCGGTGCCATGGCGACGATCACGCCAATCCAGGCTCAGGCTTTTGCGGCACGGGGTCACGCCGTGTTGCAAAATCTCGAAGCGTTGCCGGTGCCGGTGATTGCCGCCGTAAACGGATTTGCCCTCGGTGGCGGCTGCGAACTCGCGATGGCGTGCGACATTCTCCTTGCCGCCGAATCGGCCATCTTCGGACAACCCGAAGTCAACCTCGGCATCATCCCCGGCTTTGGAGGTACGCAACGCCTCGCACGTCGCGTCGGCGTAGGCCAAGCGCGTCTGCTCACCTACACCGGAAAGCGTATCGATGCGCGCGAAGCGCTGCGCATCGGCCTTGCCGATCAAATCTTTCCGCTCGAAAGTTTGCTCGAGGAAGCAAAAAAACTCGCCACCGAAATCAGCAAAAAATCCGCCCCGCTTGCCGTCGCCGCCTGCAAGCGCTTGATTGCACACGGCGCCGACATCGATCTCGCCACCGCGAACGCGTTTGAAGTCAGCACGTTCGCCAATCTTTTTGCGAGTCAGGATCAGCGCGAAGGCATGGCGGCCTTTCTCGAAAAACGCAAAGCCGAATTCAAAGGAGAATAGTGCGCGCACGGAGCACGCTACGCATTTTCGTGTTCGCAAGCATCGCACTGCTTTTCGGCGTGAGCCGCACGATGGCCGACGAAACCACAGTGCCGTCTCCGACGGAAATCATCGATCTCCACTGCCACGTCGCGGGGCTTGGCTTTGGCCACAGCGGCAACTTCATCTCGCCTGCACTGCGCACAAGTTACAAGTTTCGATACTACCTCGGTGCCATGGGTGTTTCGCAAGATGAGCTTGCGCGGGCTGGCGATCGACGCGTCGTCGAACACTTGAGCGAACAACTCGCCGCCTCGAAGCGCGTCGCCAAGGCTGTGGTGCTCGCGCTCGATGGCGCTGTAAACTCCGACGGAGAACTCGATCGCGCACGGACCGAGTTTTATGTTTCCAACGAATTCGTTGCCGCGGAAACGGCGAAGTACGACAACCTGCTCTTTGGCGCAAGCATCAATCCCTATCGCAAAGACGCGCTCGAACGGCTCGTTTGGGCAAAGCAAAAGGGAGCGGTACTCGTGAAGTGGCTTCCGTCGATCATGAATATCGATCCGTCGGATCCTGCACTCACACCTTTCTATCAAAAACTGATCGAACTCAAACTGCCACTTCTTACGCATACGGGGCAAGAGCGCTCCTTTACACATGCGCGTGACGAGCTTTGCGATCCGCAGCGCTTGCATTTGCCGTTGCAACTCGGTGTCACGATCATCGCGGCGCATGTGGCATCCACGGGCGAAAACGAAGGACAAGAAGATTTCCTGCGTTTGCTTCCGATGCTCGAGCGGTATCCCAATCTTTACGCCGACATCTCGAGCCTGACGCAGATCAACAAACTCGGATATCTGCAGCGCGCCCTTGCGGAGCCACGCTTTGCCGGGCGTCTTCTCTACGGCAGCGACTGGCCCCTGCAATCGTTTCCCGTCGTTTCGCCGTGGTATCACTTCACCGCACTTACGTTCTCCGAAATGCGCGAAATTTC